>NZ_JAGFPF010000200.1:0-2511 GCF_025962695.1 Candidatus Symbiopectobacterium sp. NZEC135
TACTGCTGGATGCGCTGCGTCATGCATAAACTACCGCCGCTCAGCCTTTACATTCACATTCCCTGGTGTGTGCAAAAATGCCCGTACTGCGATTTTAACTCCCACGCTCTCAAGGGCGAGGTGCCGCATCAGGAATATGTGGATCACTTATTGGCCGATCTGGATGCGGATCTGCCACTGAGCGGCAACCGGGCTCTCAGTTCAATCTTTATTGGCGGCGGCACGCCCAGCCTGCTGAGCGCTGAAGGCATGCAGGCGCTGCTCGATGGCGTGCGCGCCCGTCTGCCGCTTAGCGCTGATGCCGAGATCACCATGGAAGCCAACCCCGGCACGGTAGAAGCCGATCGCTTCAGCGGCTACCAGCGCGCGGGAATTAATCGTATTTCGATTGGCGTGCAAAGCTTCAGTCCGGAAAAACTGACGCGTCTCGGGCGCATCCACGGCCCGGAAGAGGCCAAGCGGGCCGCGCATCTGGCGGCCGGTCTTGGACTGCGCAGTTTCAATCTGGACCTGATGCACGGCCTGCCAGATCAGACGCTGGAAGAAGCGCTGGACGATTTGCGTCAGGCGATAGCACTCAATCCACCGCATCTGTCGTGGTATCAATTGACGATTGAGCCGAATACCCTGTTCGGTTCGCGCCCGCCGGTGCTGCCCGATGATGACGCGCTGTGGGATATTTTCGCGCAGGGACATGCGCTGCTCACGGCCGCAGGCTATCAGCAGTATGAAACCTCTGCCTACGCCAAACCCGGCTATCAATGTCAGCACAACCTCAACTATTGGCGTTTTGGCGATTATCTGGGGATAGGGTGTGGCGCGCATGGCAAGATCACCCGTGATGACGGAAGTATTCTGAGAACCGTCAAAACCCGCCATCCGCGCGGCTATATGCGCGGCACTTACCTGGACCAGCGCAATGCGGTGCAAGCGGAAGATCTGCCGTTCGAATTCTTTATGAACCGCTTCCGACTGCTGGAACCCGCGCCGCGCAGTGAGTTCAGTGGCTACACCGGCCTGGCAGAAAGCGTGGTGCGCCCACAAATAGACTGGGCGGTGGCGCAAGGTTACCTGACGGAAACCGCTACTCACTGGCAGGTTACCGAACACGGCAAGCTGTTTTTAAATTCTTTGCTGGAAGGTTTTTTGGCGGAATAACCTCTACCGTATTAAGAACACAGGTGACCGGTGAGATAACATTTATCGACACCTGTCATCGCCAGAAAGGAATAATGCCTGTTTTTTTATTGTGAGCGCCCTCTTGAGATGATAATTTCACGCCCCTGCACGGCACTGAAGGACATTATCAATGATCTTAAAAATTTACTCACCACCAATCATCAACGTAAATACCACAGATCAAGCAACCAGGAAATCCGCACCTGAAAATAGCCTCTATAGATCTATCAGCTTTACCGAAAACTCGAGCAATGACATCAAAACAAAAGCAAAAGAAATATCAATAAAGTATGACCTCCTTGTCGACGATGTTTTATGTAATACACCGGGCGTCCAGAAAAATCAGAGGGAGCGCCTTCGTAATATCGGATTTGCCGTCACAGCATTAGAGCAGGTTACCAAAAAAATTTCGCCCGTTACCGAGAAAAACCCAACGTTGGGTTTCGCTTTTACAGAGAAAATAAAAAACATCTGCGAAGCGCTCCCCGTCGATAGAAAAAGAAACTTCACGCATGATGATGCTTATCTTTTGCGTGGAAGTAACTTTATTTCTGAGTTTCTTGCATCACAGGAAACATCAGTCGACAAGATAAGTTATGCGCAATTGTTGCATCTCGGGGAAAAAATGAGAAAAAACAGCACTAACCCCACCGCTATTAACGACACATCAATGAATAAATTCTTAACCGTTTGGGAACTTCGTAATGAATTAGCGCAATACTAGAGTTGATTATCTTATCTACGTCAGCTTACCTGCATCACAACAACACAGGTAAGCATATCAAAAAAAACGTTTATTTAGTATTGACCACGAGGACTGCCCACGGAGCACCGATTTCAGTTCAGTAAACATGGCACTATGCCCAAACTTTACCCCGTAGATTAATCAATATTAAATAAAACGCTAACACCCATGGCCGTTCATATTTTATACGTTTAATATCGTACAACGTTCAATATCTCACACTATTTCCCTCAATGGTACTTGAATAAATATAAGGATCATATTTATGTTCGGAACAATTCAACCAACCACATCATCAAATGGATGTCATGGCCTGGATACAGATAAAACCGCCAAAAAAGGTCATTTGCTTTTGGATTCGTGCCATGCCATAACCAATGTCCCCTTGGAACTTAACATCAGGGAAATGGAAACGCGGTTGTTCCAGATGGCAATAAAGAATAATTATATAAAAGACATACCCTCTTTAAAAGAAAGCATCCTACAAAATGATCGGTTACACTCACTCGGCATGGCGGTGACCACCGTTGCCAACATTGATATGATTAACAATGCCTATCCTCACCAAAAAATAACAGTGGATATGC
>NZ_JAGFPF010000201.1:0-2484 GCF_025962695.1 Candidatus Symbiopectobacterium sp. NZEC135
ATGGATGCTAACGAAGAAAATGCAGCGCTAAAAGATTTTGCCAATAGGGAGGCATAATGAACATAGCTATTGATGATTTTTCTTCGGCATTCGCATTCTCTGGTGGTGGAGACGTTGAAACACATCGAACTGAATTAATAAAGCAGAGCACCGCTATTAAACGTTTTGGTGAGGCAGGGCTGAGGGAGCATCCGCAACGAGATTCTGTTGCAGTGGCGATGACACTATTACGGCCAGAGCAACTGGCTGCCATTTTGCAAAATACTACTAACGCATTGCAGGGAAACGCTGCTCAGCCCCGGACACCACAAGATGCCAATATACCGCAATTGGCATCGGAGCCTTTCGCTTTATCTCCGTTGTCCCAAATCGCATCGGGTGCAGACAACCCTGCGACTTCGCTGACTGCCTCTGCTCGCATGACTAGCCTGCTAGGCAAAATAAATCAGCTGACTGGCGATGTGACACTACAGAAAATGGTCGATCAACTGAAGATATACAATGCGCAACTGGCGGGTCATTCTCAGACATATGGTGTACTCGCCGATCAATTAGAGCAGCATGCTCAGCAGTGGGCCAATGACAGTGATGCGTTGACGCAGGCACAGACGCTGGTCAATGGATTAAAACAGCAGGCTACCGCGGCAACGGACACCTATACCGATGCGCAAAAGCAGTTGCAGTTTTTGCAGAATCAAGCAGAGCGGGAATTACAAGAGAACGGCGTGCTATCCCCTGACCTGAGTAAGAAAATAGAGGAAGCGAAATGTGCTGTTACCGAGGCATATAACCACAAACAGCGCGCTGTGGCCCACTATGAGGATGCACTCAAAAACAGACTGGAGCCTGCACGCCTGGCAGAAATTGCCAGTAGAGCCATTCTGGAAAATACCAGGCAGCAAGCACAAGCCCTGCTGGGCTCGATGCCTAACCAGCAAATATCCGTTATTGAATCTAAACGGAAACAGCAAAATGAAAATGCAAAAAGTCTCAGTTATTTGCTGGCCATTGTCGCTGAACTCATCAATAAAAGTGCCAGTGAGGATTTACAGGCTGGCGCTGCATTGAAGCAGAAACTGGCAGAAGCAGCGGTTAAAGATGCTGAAAAAAAAGCGCGTGAATACGACATTGAGCAGCGTAAAGCGGAAGAGATGCAAAAAACCATGGGCTGTATTGGTAAAATTCTCGGTTGGGCTATCGCCATTGTCGGTTTCGCAGCGGCTATTTTTACTGGTGGGACATCATTAGCGCTGGCTGCCGTCGGGTTGGCATTGACGGCTGGCGATGCCATCTACCAGGCGGTCACGGGCGAGTCTTTTATACAACAGGCTATGCAACCGATTATGGAACACATTATTAAGCCATTAATAGATCTTCTGGCTAAATATTATTCGTTTATTTTGGAACAACTTGGGGTTGATAAAGAAACGGCTGCAATAATAAGTGAAACTTTGGGGGCAATTGCTGCCGTTGTACTATTAATTGCAGTAGCAATGGTGGCAGGAAGCCTGATGGGTAAGCTGGTCGATAAACTCTCTTCCACTGCGATAATACAATCCACCCGGGAGGCAATGAAAAAGATGTTGCAAACCATGATGGACAACACGATTGGACGAACCATTATGGCGTGGGGGTCAACGGCTACGCGTTCGTTCATCGTTCAAAGTATAAAAAGTGCCAGATGGGTTAATAGGGTTCAACAATCCCAAAATGTCGCGATGACCGTTAACGTTGCAATGCAAACCGGCATGGAAATCGTTGTGGCTGGAAATAAAGTGGAAGCAGAAAAAGTACGCGCCAAAATGCTAGAGGATCTTGCACTGCAAAATATATTGAATGCACTGATGGACCGAATGGTGGATAGCTTTACTCAACGCATTGCAGCTGCCAATGCCATTATCGAAAATATGGCTACTGTGGCCGAAAACCAGATGCAAGCGGGTAAATTCATTACCCGAAAAATGCAACACGTTGCGGGGTAACCCTATTTAGCGTAAGTGGATTTCAAAAATGATATATTTATTAACACGGAGTTGAAAAATATGATGACCACATTATCACCTGTTGCAACTCAAAACGAGCTGATTTTAAAAACGGATAATACCGCACACTCTACGCAGCCTTTCACCGAGCGTTTGCCGGATGTCCTTTCTTTGGCGCACCTGGTCTCTGTTTCCAGAAGTATCGGTGACGCGAATAACGCCTATGCCAATTCGCTTCCCGTTGAATTGATGGCTCCTGCATCAACCAATAAAGTCATACCTTCCGATACCAAAGCTGAACTGATGCAGAGGCTGTCTGATTCCCAGCAAGGAAGAGACATCGACAAGATAGAACAGGTCGTTGCGGGGGCTGCTACCCTGTGCAGCGCGCAACTTCTATCTGCAACAGATAATCCGTCAAGACGCAGTGAAAATGAAAAGGCAGGCAGGGCAGCGGCGTCCCATGCCGTGGTACAGACCGCTGTGCGGTCGCACGCCGCCG
>NZ_JAGFPF010000202.1:0-2483 GCF_025962695.1 Candidatus Symbiopectobacterium sp. NZEC135
AAAATTTAGCTGATAAATCAGATGATTAAGCCACTTCTTGCGAGGTGGCTTTTTTGTGGGTTGTGGCCATTGTCCCCTTTTTGTCTCTCCCCCAAAAGCCCACTTGCAGCCATCCGAAAATTTCAGCGCTTTGCCTGTATTAAAAATCTGTAACCATCTGCCTTAGATGGTTTTCTCTCTCATTCACTGAAAAGAAAACCCTTTCCTACAGATCTTTCCATTTAACCGAACCCAGAAAAAACCATTATTTATCTGACAGATAGAATTCTTCGTAGACCCATAAGAGATCCTTCAAACTGAAAAACTCCCCTGTTCCAAAAAACGCTGGCGGTGACGATAAGTGGATCGCTTTTTACCCGTTGTTGAAAAGAGCGTAAGCATAATGGTCGCTCCATTTTCAGATAATTCGAGCAGAGCCCCTTATATGACCGTCCACCGCTCAGCAGATGTCGGCGTAACTGAAACAGGATTAACCCTATCGTTAAAAAGGAAAAATATGATACGGATGAAAAACAGGGTCTCGAAAGAAATCACAATCCCCGTCCTTTTGCTTTTTCTGTCCGGATGTGCGCCCATCCCGCAGACCATTATGAAGAAAACATCCCCTCCGACTGATACACATGTACGAAAAGGCTGTTCCGTTCAAAAGGGAACGGTATTCCTGATCGCAAGCTCGTCGCAATATGATGAAAGCGTCATCCCGGAGATTGAGACAGCACTTTCTCGCGAGTGCTACTCGGTTGACAAACGATATCTCGACCAGAAGCCTACCAGGCTGGGTTACGTCAACACGGATGAAAAACGGGCCCAAACCCTCATTAATGCTCTCAGTGACCGTAATGTGCATTACCTCTGGTTTGTTAGAGGAGGTTCGGGGGCGCTCAACCTTTATCCGGCACTACATGCAAGCCAGAAGCGTATCTCAGCATCCACACCGAAAACGATCATCGGCTTCAGTGACGTGACAGCCATCCACAACTTTGTGAACCATGAGCTGAACTGGCCAAGCGTGCATGGCGTGCTGGCTTCTTTTAATAAAGAAATGCATGAGATTGACAGCAACAAAACACTTAATATGAACAACAGCCTGAATGAAGCCTTTGAGGCCCTGTCTCATGGGGTTAATTACCCAGGCATCGAACCGATGAACCGCCAGGCTGTAAGAACGGTGAGTGGTAAACTGGATGGCGGTAACCTGACCCTGGTGCAGTCACTGTTTTCCACCCTATATGAGGGTACCTATTCAGACAAAATTATGATGCTGGAAGATACGGGAGTAACGGCAAAACAGCTTGACCGGACCTTGCATCAGATAGAATTCAGCAGAAAATTCCATCCACGCGCCGTTATTTTTGGTCAGTTTTACGGTAAAAATGCAAGCGACGAAGAAAAATATCTTTACCGATATGTAATAAAACAGTTCGCCGAGCGTGTTACCTATCCTGTTTATTATTATCCGGAATTTGGGCATGGTGAAACTAACCAGCCATTCATTTTGAATAATCAGGGTACTATTTTATGCAGCAGCGTATACGGGCAGTGTAGCCTGACCCAGCCTCCGGTAAAAACGACGCAATATACGTATCGGCCGTCTGCGTAACCGGCAAAGCTTTTTTGAGTATGCTGACCATTCCGTTTCAAGCTCGGTAACAGGCCTTGATATCATTACTCACAGTCTTTATGCGTAGATAAAGAAGTACGGCCCAGATTCTTCGGTCAGCCAAGCCCCAAACAATGGCGAACAATACTTTATCTTAAAAATCAGATTATTAAGCCACTTCTTGCGAGGTGGCTTTTTTGTTAATTGCCGCCAAAATGGCGCTAATGTGTCGCTGGACGTTTTACCGACTCACCGCATTAGCACAGTGCAGATCCTTACGGCAACCTGGCTACCACCTTGATTTCAAAGTGAAAGCCAGACAGCCAAGAGACGCCGACCCCGGTCAAGGCAGGATAAGGGGCTTCGCCCCAGAATTCCGGGACCACGCTCCAGATGGTTTCCAGGTTCGATTCAGGGTCGACCACAAAAACGGTTACATCCATAACGTCCTCAAACGTGCAGCCCGCGGCAAACAACACCGCGTTCAAATTCTCAAATGCCCGCCTCACCTGTGTTTTTAAATCCGGTTCAGGTGAACCGTCTTCCTGGCTTCCCACCTGCCCTGACACGAATAAAAAGCCGTTGGCTCTCACTGCCGGGGAATAGCGATTGCGGTTATAGAGATCTTGCCGCCCTTCAGGAAAAACCACATCGCGCATTGCCATAACATACCTCTGAATAACCGTTTCAAGATGGATGACTTGTGTGTAACCGAAGTCTAGAGGCATAGTGACGGTAAGATAAACGCGCAAAACGCCGCATCATTATTTGTAAAATACAAACAATCAGAAAGGCATGAGGCAACGAGATGGATCGCTTTGACGCAATGCAGGCTTTTATTCGGGTGGTCGAGTCGGGCAGCTTTACCAAAGCCGCTGCGACG
>NZ_JAGFPF010000203.1:0-2476 GCF_025962695.1 Candidatus Symbiopectobacterium sp. NZEC135
GCGGTTCTCCTGCCCCGCGGGCGGCGTATACACATCCGACCAAAACAGCATCTCATCAGCGAAATGGCGCAATTCGCCGCGCTTGGAGACATCAACGTCAAAACCCGTGGCAAAGATCGCGAAATCAACCTCGTAGCGCCCTTTGGGCGTGGTCAGCACCAGGTGCTGCTGAGCCTCCTCCAGGGTGACGATCGGGCTTGCCAAATGAAAATAGGCGTTGGCATGGCGTGACACCCGACGGGTAGAGTCGCGCGGGGGCGGCGTTTGTGCCGAGAGCGTCGTGGCAAGAAACTGCCACTTCCAGGCATCGCTAAGTCCGACGAATCCCTGCACCACCCCCTGACTGGAAATACCGGTAAATTTATTAATACGTGGAATATCGTCGCGTCGAATGAAGAGATCGACACGCTGCGCGCCAGCTTCCAGCGCCGTCGCCGCGTTATCCATGGCGGAGGCCCCGGCCCCCACTACCGCCACCCGTTTGCCTTGTAGCGCGGAGAAATCGATCGGTTGCGCCGAGTGCGCCCAATAGCGCCGATCCACCCGGTGTGCGATATCCGGCACAGCGGGCCCGCCCAAACCGTCGCGGCCATTCGCCAGCACCACACGGCGCGCGTAGTAGCGCTGCGTTGCACCGGTGAGTCGATTACGGGTATCCACCGCAATCAGCTTGTGCTGATAGGGCGTCAGCGCCACGATTTCCGTGTGATTGATTACCGGCAACGCCAGCACGCGGCGGTACCAGGTAAGATACTCCATCCACTGGGTTCGGGAGATTTTATCCAGTGCTTCCCACGCCGCAGCGCCGAATTGCGCCCGATACCAGGCGCGAAACGTCAACGCCGGCAACCCCAAGGCCGGACCGGTAAGCTGCTTTGGCGAACGCAGGGTTTCCATGCGCGCGTAGGTTACCCACGGGCCTTCCTGGCCTGCGGGCGCACGATCGAAACAGAGTATATTATCCACCCCCACCATGCGCAGCGCTGCCGCCGCCGTCAGGCCACACATTCCCGCGCCGAGGATAGCCACATCCAGCACCGGATGTTCCTCGACATAGTGCAAAGGCACCCAGGGTTTGGCTGGCAGTTCCAGCAGGCTCAAATCGTCATATAACCGGGCTTCCAGCGCAGAGAGTCCAGCCCCCTCACTCGTGTTCATTTCGCTCCGTTCCTTTGATGATGTTGCTTATTCGTCACAACTTTAATTATGCGTTATTTGAATTATTATCCATTGTTAATGCTTATTCTTAATAATTATTCCGCATGAGGATATGCAAAAAAGGAAATATACAGCGCGCGCATTTTCACGCATGCTTGGCACCATGCATTACCATCACGCCAACGCGCCACGTGGCGGGTACACCGGGGGGTTAGGGTGTATAGTGGCAGGCTGGCTTCCCGGTTGGAAAATAACGCACTATGTTGAAAACGCCCTTAATCGAAGATTTGGATCTGCGCCAGTTGGAAGCTTTTTCTGCGGTGATCTCAGCGGGAAGCATTACGGCCGCCGCCAAGCAGTTACATCGCTCGCAACCCGCCGTAACGCGATTGATTCAGGAATTTGAAAGCAAGATTGGTTACCCGCTGTTTGTGCGCAACGGGCCACGCATTCACCCCACCGAGCAGGCACTACAGCTGCATGAATCGGTGGAACATGCCTTGATTTCGCTGCATCAGGTGCAGGTGCGCGCTCAGGAGATCAGTGCTGCGGAAGAGAAACCGCTGGTGATTGCTGCCACGCCAGCCATGGCTGCGGGGTTATTGCCTGACGCACTGGCAAAACTGGCGCTGACCATGCCGCTGCAAATCCTCAGTTATACGGCGGAACAAGCGGTGCACAGCGTGATCGAGGGACGTGCCGATATGGCTATCAGCAGTTTGCCGCTGGAGCACAAGAATGTCGAACGGCACTGGATCGGGCAAACGCGCTGCGTGGTGGTGTTACACGAGGACGATCCGCTGGCACAGCAGGAGCGCATCGCGCTGGACGCCTTGGCAGCGCGGAAAATCATCACGCTCTACAATCCGTACCGCCAGCGTCACCGTTTTGAGCTGGCGATGAAAAAGGCCAAGATTACACCGCAGTACGTGATTGAAACCAACGCCTCTGCCAACCTGTTGGCGTGCGTGCGCAGCGGATTGGGCGTTGCCATTACGGAACCGGTGACGGCCTATGGCTTCCCGTTAAGCGGGGTGGCGGTAAGAGAGCTGGACGTGGATATTCCCTATTACTTTGGCGTTATTACGCCTCAGGCAAAAACAGTGCGCCCTATCGTTGTGCAATTAATTGATGCACTGGAGCAAAGCGCGCGGGAATTACTCCCTGCATTTACGCTATTTCATTCTGATGAGCACCATAAAATCATGGTGTCGCTTAATAGTTAATGTTGGGAACAGCATATACCCTAAATAATTCGAGTTGCAGGACAAAACGTGTACGTTTTGAACAGCGCTTGCGCTGGCCCTTCAGGGCGAGA
>NZ_JAGFPF010000204.1:0-2469 GCF_025962695.1 Candidatus Symbiopectobacterium sp. NZEC135
CCGCAAACAAGGATTGTGCGACGATCTCTGTTCCGTTACGCATGATGATGCATTTCGAGGCGGACGAACCGATATCCACCCCCATGGTAAGTATCTCTTGCATACAGCCTCTCTTCGGTACTGACCTGTTCCGATGACACAACCGCCGCGTTAGCTATTCCCGCCAAATGCCGACATCTTTGCTGGCTTCCAGCTTGGCAACCTCATCCGCGCTGTAACCGAGTTCCTGTAGAATGGATGGCGTGTCTTCACCCAGCAAAGGGCCACGCTGATAGTCCGGCAGGCCGCTTTCCAGCAAGCTGATGGGGGGGCGTACCAGCGCCTTTTCGCTACCGTTGGCGTACTGCATGCGATAGAAGGTATCGATGGCCCAGGCCTGCTTATCTTCCAATACCTCTTCCCACAGTTGCGCCACACTGAAGGGAATGTCGTTAACCAGAAAAATTTCCCGCCACTCATTGACGGTCTTCTGCGCCATCTGCTGCCAAATGATGTCGTAGAGTTCGGGCGAACGTTTGTGTTTGGCGACCTCTTGCAGGTGGGTGTAGCGCGGGTCTTGTGCCAGATCCTCACGGCCTATACAGGTGATAAATTTGCTGTAATAGGCGTCATACACCGGCATGCAAATCTGGATAAAGCGATCATCTTTGGTCTTGTAGGCCAAAATAAACGGGCTGGTAGTCGTGCGGCGATCGATAGGATAAGGCTGACCATACTCTTTATATTGCGCGGCCTGGATCATGATCGCCTGCGTGTAGATCGAGGTATGCAGCAAGTTGGTGGATACGTACTCCCCTTCACCGGTATTTTTGGCATGGATATAGGCGGCTAACACCCCAGACACCAGCGCCATAGCGCACTGGTGATCGCCTAAGCCGGGGATCACGTTCATCGGCACCGTGCCTTTCTGATACAGCGATCCCAAAATACCGCCACGCGCATAAAACGCGGTGTAATCAAAGCCGGGCAAATCCTGATCTGGGCCGGTGTCGCCATAGCCAGTGACGCAGGCATAAACCAGATGGGGGAATTTTTGTTTCAGGGTTTCATAATCCAAACCAGCACGATCGCGCGCTTTTGGCCGCCAGTTAGTCAGGAAAATGTCTGCTTTTTCCAGCAGTTGAAATAATATTTTTTGCCCGGTGGCCGTTTTGGTGTTCAGCGCAATGCCGCGTTTATTGGCATTCTCCAGGTCAAAGGTGGTGTTTTCATGCTGATCTAAGGGACGGCCTTCCGTTGGCGCGGTGTAACGTAAATTATCCCCGTCCAGAGATTCTATTTTAATTACGTTTGCCCCCATGTCTGCCAGAATACGTCCGGCAGCAGGAACGGCGATAAATGTCGCCAACTCTACTACGGTAACGCCCGCCAATGCTTTTTGCTTCGCCATACTTTTCTCCTTAATCGATTATTTTGGCTCACGGCATAATGTGGGAAATCGCGTTATTTCCCACCGCGAATTGATTACTCTTCGCTGACCTCTGCGGCATGGGTTAATAATTTCAACTGCTGGACATCAATTTTCCCGCAGGGGGTATAAGGAAACTGTTCTAAAAAATGAAATTGCGCGGGGATCTTGTAACGCGCCAACTGTGGCATTAAAAAGTCACGCAATATTGATTCCGTGATGTGATAGCCAGGTTTAATGCAGAGAGCGGCAATAATTTCCTCTCCCAGCGCCTCCGATGCAATGCCAAATACCTTAACAATCTCAACGCCTGGATATTCTAAAATCGCTTCTTCTATTTCTCGTGGACTGATATTTTCACCGCCGCGCACGATGATCTCTTTTAGGCGATAGGAGTAATGTAAATACCCCTCGGCATCCATAAAGCCAACGTCACCGGTATGTAACCACCCTTCACTATCAAGCACGGCTCGTGTTTGTTCCGGGGCATCGTCATACCCCTGCATCACATGAAACCCTCGTGAACAGATTTCACCCGAAACCCCGCTGGGGCAAAGCGCACCGGATTTGGTGTGAATAATCTTTATTTCAACAAAAGGCAGCGGTTTGCCAACAGAAAAGCATTTAACGACCAGCGGATCGTTAAACAGCGTTTGGGTACAACAGGGTGACGTTTCTGTCTGACCATAAGAGACGGCAAGATGCCGCATGCCAAGATGCTGCGTAATATCCGATATCAGGCGCGGTGAGCAGTAGGCACCCGCCACAATGCCTTTATCGAGGCTGGAAATATCATACTGAGTGAACGCATCGTGCTGCATAAGGCGGCTGAAAATGGTCGGAACGCCATGCAAAATCGTACAACGATAGTGCTCAACGGCCTTCAGCACCGCCTCGGCGCTGTAGTTATTCAGCAACACAATTTTGCATCCCTGATGCAGGGCAAACAACAGCCCGGAAGAGAGCCCGAAACAATGAAACAGCGGCACAGCCAGACACAGTGTATCCGCGTGTGTCACCCCCAAACGCAGGGAAGAGAACAGCGCATTATTAATAACGCT
>NZ_JAGFPF010000205.1:0-2466 GCF_025962695.1 Candidatus Symbiopectobacterium sp. NZEC135
GAAATAGGATTTAGGAGAGGGTTTAGAACAGGGTTTGAAATAGGGTATGAACTAGGCCGACTCGCAGTAATACTCAAAGTTGTCCGCAACATGCGGCAGAATGGCATGGATGACGCCACGGTGATGAAAATGACGGGTCTCTCGGAAGACGAGTTAGCGCAGATCTGCCATTAACACATTATCGAGCAATAACGCGTGTTGTCAGCATGAGCGCTGGTCTGCTCTCGTGAATGGCTGACTGACTTCTACGGGGAGTTTTGACGCACCCAGTTAGGCTATTTTGAATAGCATAAAGCTGGTACTCGTTTGAGGGTCATCCAATAAATAACATTGGCTTTAAGATAACGATCCCCGTATTAAACTTTATCCTTTAAATATATGAGGCTTCCCGCGTTCAAGCGCTGCTTTCAGTGTGTCGCCACTGAGTCGATCACTGAACCCATCAGCCAGCGCCCACTGCTCAAAGATAGATACCAGCTTATACGGCTGATTAATTAATGGAGTGATGACTTCATTATGCTTACAAGCAAGCCAAAAATAACGTGCTAGCGGGGATGATATACGCGTGGATGATTGGGTTGTTGAATTTTTTCTTGATAACAATCTACGCAGTTTATTAAGTTCTGCCTGACGGAGTACAAAACAAGCATCCCGAGGGATATGATAGATAGGAAAATGCCTCGTTTTGCAATGATCTCTCAGGTAGCAGGATGGAATATTCTGTTTTACCTTTTCCGCTAAGGCTTTGGGTAACCTCATCATTTGCCGTTTTATTCTATCGGAATATGAACATATTTCGAACACCTGAAATAACTCTCCGGCATGTATGACTGAGATACCATAATTTATGCCACAACTTTGTTGTAATGGACGATGTAGATGAAGCGTAGTTGCCAATAATTGTTGTATTTCAATGTGTTCATGTCCAACTAACGCTGTGTCGATGATTTTGGAATGAGGCGAAATGTATTCACCTATTGTGCAGGGTATTAAATCGTTTCTGTTAAAAAAACTGCAACTGTCAAGTAAACATAGACGGTCAACCAGTGAATCATCAATTTTAATCAGGTGTATTTTACCTTTTGACAATCTTACCTTTCTAAGCCTAATTGGCGATTGAAAGTAAATCGATAAGTGCAGTTTATTGCACACCGCATATCTGTATACATCACTATCTGATAAATCCAGACTGGCTTGTTTTTTCATAATGTGAACAGCTTCATTAACTGTCACCCAGTCGGACATCTTGCTGCCAGCTTTTGCAAATGAATCATGTTTTTGCATAACACGTCTCCTTATGACCTGGGCTGACGTTACGATGCTATCATTACTCATCATGTTAAATTTAAACGGTGTGTCGATAATTTAACACTTTTTAATTTCAAGGAATCGAATGGTTGAACCTAAGTCAGGTGTTTTTAAAATAATGCCCATGGCTTTTATATGGTTGGGTTTAGGAATGTTCTTTGGTGGAGAAAAGAAATGAAATCTTTATTTGAAAAGATGATGATAAAAAATGCGAGCGGCAACGAAGAATAATTCGTTAATGCAAGACTCTTCGTAAATATACCCCAACTATCTTCACTGACGATTGGGGTTATATCATAGTCAGACTGTTATCTTGTTTGTCTGCGCTTGTGTGCGCTCTTGCATATCGGTGAGGGCAGGTATAAGCAAGGCAAATTGCCGTCAGCCCATGACCTCATTGGCACAGGCTCTCAGGCGTGGATTCGTAGACCTCATTCTCGGCAAAGGTGATCGGTGCATCACCGATAAAATTGAGGCAATGGCAAAGTCCGGTGCGCGCCTCGGCACAGTAATAGGCGGTCAGCGACAACTCATCCTTGTTCATGCTTGCGAAGTCCAGATGAGCCAGTGCGGCACTCATGGCAGAATAGAGGCTATCGCACTCCGCCAGTGATTGATAAGGCGTGCTCGTGTTACAATCGATATCAGCCATAGCATTAATCTCCTTAATGTTGTGGTTAGACGCCCTGGCAGTGTTACAGCACTGTTGGGGCGTTGTTTTGACCGGTATTACCATGATAGGGTGTACACCTAAATGTTACTCTACGCTTTAGGTGTACACATGTCAATCAGGGATAGTCAGGCGCGCGGTGCAGGAAAATCGCCTCCGTTCCATATGCGCATTCATCCTGAGTTGAAAGCGCAGCTCGAATCGGCAGCGGCGGATGCAGGGATGAGTCTCGGTAATTGGTTGAAAACGCTTGCCCGGGCAGAGTTAAAGCGCCTTGGTATCGAGCCAAAAGGTTAAGTGAGTCTGGTTGGGGCCACCTGTATTGCATGGCCCCTTACTAACCTTTTCGCTAAGAGAAGGGTAGAAACGCCTTAACCACTGACTCTGCTCTTTTCATTTTCCCGACAGCTTCTCGCATAAATATACGGCGCAACGTACCCCTCACGGTTTACATCCAGATAATCCGACCACCACTGCATCATCGCAAT
>NZ_JAGFPF010000206.1:0-2433 GCF_025962695.1 Candidatus Symbiopectobacterium sp. NZEC135
GGCATAGTTGTCACTGAGGGCGCTGTAATAGTTCTTATCCAACAGATTGTTGACGTTGGCCTGCACCGCCAGCTGTTTGTTGATCTGGTAGCGACCAAACAGGTTAACCAACGGATAGCTTCCCTGATGCACACGCGTTGCCCCATTCGGCCCCGAGGTATCCACAAAGGTGCCGTTCTGCCAGTTTACCCCGCCACCCAGCGTCAGTTCCGGCAGCATCGGCAACTGGTAGCGCGTAAACCATTTCAACGAGGTTTGCGGTAGCTGGCTGTTTACCCGGTTATCCGCCGCGTCTTTGGCAACGTAACGTGCGGCACCGAACGTCATCTGCCAGTTATCCGTCAGGGCACCGTTCAGTTCCAGCTCCACGCCTTTACTGGTTACGCCTTGCGCACCGTAGTAAGCCTGATCGCTCGACCCAGTGACCTTGTTACTGCCATCGGTCTGCGCCAGATTATCCTGCTCGATGCGGAACAGCGCCATGGATGCCGTCAGGCGACCATCAAACCAGTCGGATTTCAGACCGGTTTCATAGTTTTTGCCTTCAATCGGTGCCAGGTAGTTGCCGTTAACACTGCGGTTATCTTGCGGCTGGAAGATAGAGGTGTAGCTGACATAGGCAGAGAGGGTGTCATTGATGTCGTAAATCAACCCGGCATAGGGCGACACCTTGTCTTTGCTGAAGCTGGAGGTCATGCCGCCCGTGCTCCATTCGGTATAGCGCGCACCAGCCACCAGCGCCAGCGGGTCGGCCAGCGAAAAACGGGCCGCACTGTAGACCGACCGTTGATGCACGGTATCATCCGAACTTTTGATCTGCGCCTGCCAGTTCGGTTCCGGCGCACTGCCGTTCCAGTTGTAGTAATTGCCCATATCCGCAACCGTCACCGCATCGTTCGAGGCGTAGTAGTAGTTGCGCTGGCGACTGAAACCTACCCCGGTAACCAGCTCATGCTGGCGCCCCAGCAGTTCGAACGGACCGCGCACGTAAGTTTCCAACGCGTCCAGTTTGCGTGTGCCAGTAAACCAGCCAGCACCGCCCGCCAAGCCCTCGCCGGTGGTTTGATCGGGGAAGGTGCCTGATTTGGCAGGATCTTTCACGCCATTAGCATCATAATAATCATAAGGTGAAGCGTACATCAGCTTGTCATCAAACTTGGTTTCCGCATGGGTACTGTTGATATGCCAGTCCCAGCCGTTATCAAACATATGGCTGAACTGGGCGAAAACCTTGTTGGTCTCGATGTTGTAATAGGCCCAGTTTGGGGCGGGATTGAAGCTGCGATCGAAGTGGGTACGGTTGCCGTTACTGAACCAGGTCGGCAAGCCGCCCCAGGTTGAACCGGGGGTTTTGCTTTCCTGATAATCGTAGCCGAATGACAGCGTGGAATTATTGGCCAGATCCGCATCGACAATGCCGGAAATAAATTTTTTGCGCTTATGGTAACGATCGAGCCAGCTATCCTGATCCTGATAGCCGGCAATAATACGCCCGCGCACGTTGCCGGATTCGGTCAAGGGCGCGGAAAGATCGGTCACATAGCGTTGGTTATTCCACGAGCCGTAACTGGCGGAAACATTGCCGGTCACTTCCTTGCTGGTGGCGTGTTTGCGCACCATATTCACCGTTGCGGAGGGATTACCGGTTCCGGTTAGCAGGCCGTTGGCACCGCGCACCACTTCGATGCGGTCATAGATCGCGGTATCTCCCAGCGCGTCACCAAAATTCCAGGCTTCGGATACCGAAGTGGGGATATCGTCAATGACGAAATTGTTGATGTAGAAACCGCGCGCATAGTAGCCAATGCGTTCACTGTCGGTATAGTTGCCGGTGACACCAACCACGTTATCCAACACGTCGCCCACCGTTTGCAGGTTCTGATCCTGCATGCGCTGTTTATTCACGATGGTGATGGATTGCGGAATATCACGCGGACTTAACAGCAAGCGCGTCCCCGCCGAGGTCAATTTGGTGCTGTAGTCGCCGGGCACATCCTGCCCCGCAGCCCCCCCGGTGGCGGTGACCACCAGCGTGTCGCCACTTTTTTTACCCGGTGATGAGGCAGATTGTGCAGCGCTCTGATGGGTGTTGTCCCCCACCGCAGTGCGGGTCTGTGCCGCCCCCGCCAGAGCGGGCCACAGTGCAGCGCCCACACACAGCGCCAAAACAGAAAAACCGCTTACCGATTCCATTGCCTGAACCGACTTCGCACAGCCAAACCCTTTTCCTTTCATAACGATCCCTTAAGCGTACATCATGCTGACACGACACCGTGTTACCTGGCTATCATCGGTTTAACGCCCGACAATGGTCGTGCCCCTGAAGCACCAATCTACATATTGAGCCTACATAATATTAGATAATGGGAATCACAGTGAGAAGGATTTGCATTTGATATGTAAATAGGATTTACCTGTTGGCACGGTTTTTCC
>NZ_JAGFPF010000207.1:0-2415 GCF_025962695.1 Candidatus Symbiopectobacterium sp. NZEC135
CGGAAAGCCCCCTTTGTGGTGCGCGGTTGCTGCCGGGGGCGGATTCTGTCAATTGAAGATCGGCGCGCAGTGCTGGCAACAGCGGATTCATAGCCCAATAGCCTGACGGATCACGGCCAGCGGCCGACGGAACAGATAAACCGCCAATGGAACGTAGTCGCCAGACAGTTTAGCCGTACCGCGCAGGCCAATACGCGGCGGTGCGTCGGTAAAGCGACCATCCAGTCGGTAAGCCAGATTCCCTGCCGGTGTCTGCTCTGATTCATAGGCGATACGCGACAACTGCGCCGCGTGGGGCGTCAGGGGATCGCTGTCGAGGAACAGCGTAATCGGTGCATCCTGCTGCAATTGAATGGCATCGCCGACATCCAGCTCGATACGCAATGCGGCCAGCATCGGGTCCGCCAGTTCCATCAACCGTTCGCCGGTGCGCACGGGTTTACCCGTCCAACGGTCCGCGTCGGCGAATACGGCGATACCGTCACGGTCGGCCCGAATCTCCGCTCGGTTAAGCAGGGCAGTGGAATAATCACGCTCGGCGCGCTTTTGCGCTACCTGAGCAGACAGGAAGTCCAGACGCGCTTTGGAATCCGCATCCTGAAACGCACGCTGCGAGCTAGCGCGGTATTCCGCTTCGGCGACGTTGAGTGCTCGCTCCGCCACGTCAGCTTGCGCTTTTAGGGTGGTGTCATCAAAACGCACCAGCACATCACCCTGATGGACGCGTTGGTTCGGTTGCACGACAAAAGATTGAATCACGCCATCCAGCGGAGCCGCCACGACGCGGCCCTGATGAGGGACCACTTCCGCGGGTGCGAGCACAGACTGACGCACCGGAATAAACAGGCAGGCAACTATTAGTAGCAGTGGCACGGCGATTTTCCAGCCAGCCCGGCGCTTGCGCCAGCGCGAGGTTTGCGGCTCAAGCGCCAGCCAGGCGTGGCTAAAGGCCCCGCCAAGCTGCTCTGCCAGAACCCGATCGGCGTTCTGCCACGGTTGCTCACGCGCATACCAGATGGCTCCAAAGGTGTTGCCTTTACGATCGGTTAGCGGCGACCACAGCGCTTCGGGAGCGGATAACGCTTGCCAGTCACGACGGCTCTGCTCATCAAGCTGTGTGGCTTCGATCACCGAGCATTGCCGAAATGTGTCGTTATCTGCTGCTTGCAACTGGGTGCAAGCTCGCTCGATAAACGCGACAAACGGCGCATGGGGCGCCGGTTGCGTAACGCCGGTCACTGCGCGTACCCGTCCATTGACGATCAGGGCGGCATGGCGAAAGCCAAACAGCGGTTGGCTATCGTTGACGATGCAGTAGGCCAGTTCTTCGCTGGTGGCCGCCGCACGAGCCTGCCTTTCGACGTCGAGAAAACGGGCGAATACCGCGGCACTGGCCGTGGTAGGCGAGGCGGGGCTGGTCACTTCGCCTCCGGGAACTGCGCAGTACCGCTCATTCCTGCCATCAGGCTCTGATCGGGATGCGCCAGGGATCCGGTCAGACCGAGGGTCTGGCTGCTCTCATCAATGCGCGCACCCAGTCTTGCTACTGTGGCTTGCAGCGGTTTGCCGGTTTCGTCGGGTGTAAACGTGAAGGTTAAACCGGGTTTTAACACTGACAGCAGGCGTGACGAAACCAGTAAATTAATTTCCAGATGGCGGTTGTTCACGACATCCAGCAGCGGTGCGCCCTGCGCGACGCTCTCATAAGTCTGAGCGCGGCGTTTAACGACTTGTCCGTCGAAGGGGGCGTTGATGCGACAACGATTGACCTGAATCTGGTACACCTGGCTTTCCGCTTGCGCCTGCGCAAGATGGGCGGCGGACAATGCCACGGCGTGTTTACCAACGGATTTCAACTGGGCCAACTGCTGATTTTGGTTCAGTTCAGCCTCTGCCGCCCGCGTTGCCGCTTGCGATGCGTTGAGCTGGGCTTGATAAATGGCGCAATCAAAACGCACGACTACGTCGCCTTTTTTGAACGCTTCCCCCTCCTTGAACGGCATCTCGACAATGCGTCCCGGCAGATCGCTGGAGAGGGTGGCCTGATCGACCGCGACCAAAATGCCGCGCGCTTGATTATCGGTGCGGTTCATCGGCGTATCGCTGGCGACAGTGGGGGCGAGAAGCGGATCCGACACATTCGCCCGTACTGGCTGAAGCAGTTGAACCAAGAAAAAGCAGACCTACCGTACAGCGGTAACCCAACATGTTAACTCTATTCACTCTCGCCTGCCTTTGCTGCGAAGGTCGTGATTAACACCGAGAATACACGATGGAATTCGGTGTTACGTTCTGTTAATTGTTTGTATTTTAATGTTTCGCAGTATAGCAAATGGGGCCAAAGTCGGAAGAGGGTGACGATCGGTTCCGGTAAAAATTCCTTGTGACAGAGATCTTTCCGCAAGCGCACGCTTC
>NZ_JAGFPF010000208.1:0-2419 GCF_025962695.1 Candidatus Symbiopectobacterium sp. NZEC135
AGAAGCAGGCCCGCAAGCATCGCTCTAGCCATGTTTACTGGCATACGCACGAAACCAATTTCCGTGGACAGCGGCTGTATGACTGGGTTGCCAGTAAAAGCGGAATGATCGAATACCGGATGCAGGTTCGATAAATTATGCTCGGATACAGTGCCGAAGAGTTACGAAGCCCTATTCATGCTAATCGGCGTTCCCGGCTTCTTCTCAGACCAGAATGAGATCGGGGAGAACCATTAATGTGTAATCCCCATCTACATAAAATAACCTTGAGGTCACAAATATGACTCCTGTTCTACAAGGATCTCTTGTAACACTACGCCCGCTTCTTCACGCTGATGCACAGTCACTTGTTAATGCGGCGGCGGCCGGAGAGCTTTGGTCACTGCCGTTCACCGTCGTGCCTTCTGCAGACACCGTTGATGCGTACATCCAAAAGGCCCTTAAGGGGCAAGCCGAAGGCACCGTCATGCCGTTTGCTATTACGCTTTCAGCCGATCAAAGCATTATCGGGTCAACGCGTTTCTGGAAGATCGACCGCGAAAATCGCAAACTCGAAATTGGCCACACCTGGTATTCACAGCGCTGGCAAAGAACAGCTGCCAATACGGAGAGTAAACTGCTACTGCTGCGATACGCCTTTGAGCAGCTTCAATGCGTTCGTGTTCAGTTTACTACCGATGTGTTGAACGAGCGTTCTCAGGCAGCAATTCTTCGCATTGGCGCAGCCAGGGAAGGCATTATCAGAAATGAACGGATCATGCCCGATGGCCGAAAACGCACTTCTATACGCTACAGCATTATTGATGATGAGTGGCCGCAGGTGCAGGAACGCCTTGAACGCAGCCTCTCCAGTTACGGACAAGAGAAATAATTGCTGTCATTTTGGCGGCTTCGCCAGCAGAAGATAAATCAGGTAGCTGTTTGAAACGGCCTGACTTCACTTAACTCCAAACTGAGAAAAAAAGTGATGGTTTTATTTCTACCGAATGATTTGAAAGTCTGACAATAAGAAGGGAATGTCTGTTGCCCTCTTTCTGACGAGAAGATAATTCATGTTAGTGCGTGATGATATTAGTGGTAATAAATCAGCACCATATTTCGATATGTGCTGGTCAGCTTTGTCAGAGCAACATCCGGTTACGGCTGCTTAGAAACTTGCCGGTTAATGAACTTTCGAAAAACTGCACCTCACCAGACCTGCTATTCAGCTTTCGGGTGCAGTTCTTTACAGGGTATTTTTTCGCCTACAGAGCAACAGGTTACGATGCCCACCTAAGAATCTCAGTAACGCTCTGGCGTAATTTGCTTTTTACCTACTAAAACACGTCAGGATGAGGGCCTGTAAAGCGCATCTGGACGGTCAAAATAGTCTTCAACCAGAGCAAAGAAACGGCCTGCATGAAGACCATCAACAAACGCATGGTTAAATTTGCACGCCACCGGAATTATTCCATTTTGTAACTTTCCCCAGGTCAGCGTAGGAACGGCCCCGCTAAAATGAAATTCAGCGTGAGTGATTGAGCTGAAATGAACCCATGGAAGGCAACTTGCGCATAAAAACCCCTCATCTTTAACAATCATTGGCCCTGGGTCAGAGGTTTTTACAGCATCAATTTTTGCAGTCACTTGTTGCGTGAAGTTCGGATAGTCAGGCGTATTTTCACACAGAATCTGACGAAATCCTTCGCTCTCAGTCATGATTGGAGTCATGACGTTAATGCTTGAATATTCAATAACATCCTTGTTTAACAACCGTTGCTTCAGTTGGGGAACTGAGTTTGCTGCACGAAGGATGGCATACAGCGCCAGTTGAAAAAACGATTCATTTTTATCTCTGGCAAAATCATATAGTTTTTGAGCTGGAACCGGAACGCATAGATTGAAACAAGGGTTATCAAACTTACTATAAAAATTGAAATGCGCTTTCCTGTGCCATTTATCTTTATCAATTACACTATAACTATTCATAATTCGCTCATCTCGACAATTTTTCTTATTATAAGATCTAGCCAGACGATAAAAATAGCAAAAAATAGGTTTAACAGGCAACAATAGATAAAATCAGCCTGATATTAAAAGGGCTTTTATAAAGTTATTCCCGTTACATCAAGACAGATGTCACTTCACTTCCTGATGCAGCAGAAGATGGGGAGCTTTGTTGGCTGCTGTTCACCGTCAGTCACTTGTTCGACGGCAATACCTTTTTCCTTGAAATCGCTTATTTTCCAGAATGGGGGTATTACCGAATATAAATTATTTATTCTGGAAGAGCAGTGCCCGCGGCCGGGTTTCCAGAACTGACAGCGTTGTTTCAAAATCTGATTTATCGATATCAACAATCAGCGAGCTGAAAGAGCGCAGCCCTTCCCCCTCGGCAATCATAACCTGAATACGCTGATGCTCGGCAGTGCTGAGTTCT
>NZ_JAGFPF010000209.1:0-2416 GCF_025962695.1 Candidatus Symbiopectobacterium sp. NZEC135
ACGCCGTAGCGCCGATGGTAGTGTGGGGCTTCCCCATGTGAGAGTAGGGAACTGCCAGGCTTTTATCCAGCGAAGGGCTGTCCGAAAGGACAGCCCTTTTTGCTGTGCGTGGAATATCCACACTGCGATCCCCGATTCCCCACACCGTCATCCTCGGCGAAAGCCGGGGATCTCCGGCAGAAAAAACGCTATCCTTTCATTGCCCTCTCAGGGATCGAAGATGCCGACGGACCGTAGAGATTTGGCGTGCGGGATCGGGTAAACTACGGCGTATTCAATCTGGAGAGTACGTTCTGATGACGAGCAGTGTCACATCCCTTAAGCCATATCACACCTTCTCTTTGCCCGTTTATGCCGATGAGGTCGTCTGCGCCGATACACCGGATTCGTTGGCGGCTTCCTGGCGTCATGCGAGTGAACAGAATAAACCGGTGTTGATTGTGGGGGAGGGTAGCAATGTTCTGTTTTTGGAAGATTTTGTAGGGACTGTCATTGTTAACCGCATAAAAGGGATTGAGATTGCTGAAGACGACTGCGGATGGCACCTGCACGTCGGTGCCGGTGAGAACTGGCATCATCTGGTCGAGTATACGCTGCAACAGGGCGTGTCAGGGCTGGAAAATCTGGCGCTGATCCCAGGCTGCGTCGGCTCGGCTCCCATCCAGAATATTGGCGCTTATGGCGCTGAGTTTAAGCAGTTTTGCGCCTACGTCGATGTCTTGGATCTTACTCTCAATCTGGTGACCCGCCTCAGTGCCGAACAGTGTCAGTTTGGCTATCGTGAAAGTATTTTCAAACATGAATACCGCCAGGGATTTGCTATTGTTGCAGTAGGCCTGTATCTGACGAAGTCCTGGGTGCCTTTGTTGGGCTATGGTGATTTGGCGCAGCTCGATCCTGCAACCGCGACGCCTTATGCTATTTTTACGACGGTATGTGCAATGCGGCGTAAGAAATTACCCGATCCGGCGCTGTTAGGAAATGCGGGCAGTTTTTTCAAAAACCCCGTCGTCAGCGCCGAGCAGGCACAGGTTATCTTGACGCGTTACCCCAACGCACCACGCTATCCGCAGCCCGATGGTACGGTTAAATTTGCTGCTGGCTGGCTTATCGACCAGTGCCAGTTAAAAGGACATCGTATTGGTGGCGCGGCGGTTCATCACCAGCAGGCTCTGGTGCTGGTTAATCTTGGTGAGGCGACGAGTGGTGATATCGTTGCGCTGGCGCGTTATGTGCGTAATAGCGTTGCAGAGACATTTGCACTCTGGCTTGAGCCAGAAGTGCGCTTTATTGCTTCAGCGGGTGAAGTAAGCGCAACAGAGGTGCTGTCATGAAAGATATTCGCGTCCCTTTAACGCTTATCAAGATTCTTTCCGACGGTGAATTTTACTCAGGTGAATATCTGGGTGAACTGTTGGGAATGAGCCGAGCTGGTATTAACAAACATATCCAAACCATCAGAGAGTGGGGGTTGGATGTGTTTCCTGTTACAGGGAAAGGGTACAGCTTGCCTGAACCGATGCAATTGCTCGATGAGAATGTTATTCGTGCCGCACTCCCTGCGAGTAACGTTGCGGTACTGCCTGTCATTGATTCGACCAACCAGTATCTGCTCGACCGGCTGGAGAGCTTGCACTCTGGCGATGCGTGCGTGGCCGAGTACCAACAGGCTGGCCGCGGTCGTCGCGGACGTCAGTGGCAATCACCGTTTGGCGCTAACCTTTACCTATCCATGTTTTGGCGCTTGGAGCAGGGGCCTGCGGCCGCGGTGGGCGTGAGCCTGGCTATTGGTATCGTGATTGCAGAAGTACTGCATCGCCTCGGTGCACATGATGTCAAAGTTAAATGGCCTAACGATCTCTATATGCACGATCGCAAACTGGCTGGCATTCTGGTTGAGCTGATGGGAAAAACGGGAGATGCGGCACAGTTAGTGATCGGTATTGGCATCAACCTGCGGATGCGGGCCTCTTCGGGGCAGGGCGTGACGCAAGAGTGGATCAACCTGCAAGAAGCTGGGATCGATATCGATCGTAATATTTTGGCCGCTACGCTTATCACTGAACTGAGTAATGCGCTAGAAGTGTTTGAACAGGGCGGACTACGCTCTTTCATCCCGCGCTGGCAAGCCATCGATAATTACTATAATCGCCCGGTGAAATTGATTATGGGCGAGCGTGAGATACACGGCATTGAACGCGGGATTGATGAGCAGGGCGCGCTGTTACTCGAAGATAACGGTGAGATTAAGGCCTATATTGGTGGCGAAATTTCACTGCGTGGAAAATAGCCAGTAGGGGGGATTATCCCCCACTGTCTTGTAATATTTCTATTTTCTTAAACGCACATAGTCAACGGCATGATTAGCGCTTTTGGTCATAATCAAGCTGGCGCGTTCACGGGTAGGCAAAATATT
>NZ_JAGFPF010000020.1:0-71301 GCF_025962695.1 Candidatus Symbiopectobacterium sp. NZEC135
CGTGGCAGCGGCTTTGGTAAAACTGCCCGACTCGACCACCCGAATAAAAGCCTGCATTGCGTCAAAGCGATCCATCTTGTTGCCTCATGCCTTTATGATTGTTTGTATTTTACAAATAATGAAGCGGCGTTTTGCACGTTTATCTTACCGTTACTATGCCTCTAGACTTCTGTGACACACAAGTCACGGGTTATTCAGAGGTAAGTTATGGCAACGCGCGATGTGGTTTTTCCTGAAGGACGGCAAGATCTCTACAACCGCAATCGGTATTCCCCGGCAGTGAGAGCCAACGGCTTTTTATTCGTCTCAGGGCAAGTGGGCAGTCGGGAAGATGGTTCACCGGAACCGGATTTAAAAACACAGGTAAGACGGGCATTTGAAAATTTGAACGCGGTGCTGTTTGCCGCAGGCTGCGCGTTTGAGGACGTAGTGGATGTGACCGTTTTTGTGGTCGATCCCGAATCAAACCTGGAAACCATCTGGAGCGTGGTCCCGGAATTCTGGGGCGACGCGCCTTATCCGGCTCTGACCGGCGTCGGCGTCTCTTGGCTGTCTGGCTTTCACTTTGAAATTAAGGTGGTTGCCAGGTTGCCGTAAGTATCTGCACGGTGCTAATACGGTGAGTCGGTAAAACGTCCAGCGACACTTTTGCGACACTTGCCTAATCCAATAAAAAAGCCACTTTGTGAAAAGTGGCTTAATCATATGATTTTAAAGCTAAATTTTGGTGGCCCCTGTTGGGTTTGAACCAACGACCAAGCGATTATGAGTCGCCTGCTCTAACCACTGAGCTAAGGGGCCATGTGGGCGTGAATTATACGGTAACATGGCGGGGCAGGTCTAGAGCAACGTTGCCCGTATGCTGGTTTTGTATGCAGCCTAGTCCATTGTTATCGTTATAATTACCATAAAAAAGCCCTCAATGTTGA
This sequence comes from Candidatus Symbiopectobacterium sp. NZEC135, assembly GCF_025962695.1. Classification (NCBI taxonomy): domain Bacteria; kingdom Pseudomonadati; phylum Pseudomonadota; class Gammaproteobacteria; order Enterobacterales; family Enterobacteriaceae; genus Symbiopectobacterium; species Candidatus Symbiopectobacterium sp. NZEC135. The sequence goes on from NZ_JAGFPF010000020.1 coordinate 930, forward strand.
GGGCTTTTTCCTATTTCTATTTAGATGCTGTTAATCATCCAGGAAGCTGCGTAACACTTCGGAACGGCTTGGGTGACGCAGCTTGCGCAGCGCTTTGGCTTCAATCTGACGAATACGTTCACGCGTAACGTCAAACTGTTTGCCCACTTCTTCCAGCGTGTGGTCGGTGTTCATGTCGATACCGAAACGCATACGCAGTACCTTAGCTTCACGCGCCGTCAGGCCAGCCAGCACATCGTGGGTGGCTGAACGCAGGCTCTCTGACGTTGCAGAATCCAGCGGCAGTTCCAGCGTGGTGTCCTCGATGAAGTCGCCCAGATGCGAATCTTCATCATCACCGATCGGGGTTTCCATGGAGATTGGCTCTTTGGCGATTTTCAGCACCTTGCGGATCTTGTCTTCCGGCATCAGCATGCGTTCGGCAAGTTCTTCTGGTGTCGGCTCACGGCCCATTTCCTGTAACATCTGACGCGAAATGCGGTTCAGCTTGTTAATGGTTTCGATCATGTGAACAGGAATACGGATGGTGCGCGCCTGATCGGCGATAGAACGGGTGATCGCCTGACGGATCCACCAGGTGGCGTAAGTAGAAAACTTATAGCCACGACGGTATTCAAACTTGTCTACGGCCTTCATCAGGCCGATGTTGCCTTCCTGAATCAGATCCAGGAATTGCAGACCGCGGTTGGTGTACTTCTTGGCGATAGAAATGACCAGACGCAGGTTCGCCTCGACCATCTCTTTCTTGGCGCGACGTGCCTTGGCTTCACCGATCGACATGCGACGGTTAATGTCTTTCACCTGCTCGATAGTCAAGCCGGTTTCTTCTTCGATCTGGTGCAGCTTCTGCAAACTGCGCTGTACGTCTTCTTCCACTTCAACCAGTTTCTCGCTCCAGGGCTTGTTCATGGCCTTAGCAGCGGAGAACCAGGTGTCATTGGTTTCGTTACCGGTGAACAGCGTGACGAAGTTTTTCTTCGGCATTTTGCACTGTTCAACGCAGAGTTTCATGATCAAACGCTCTTGCGTGCGAACGCGATCCATCATGGTGCGCATGCTGTTGACCAGGAAGTCGAACTGTTTTGGCACCAAACGGAACTGCTTGAAAATGTCAGAGAGCTTCAGGATCTCTTCCGCCGCCTTGGCGTGGTTACGGCCATGGGCTTTGATCGTTTGACGCGTGACTTCATACTGTTCACGCAGCTCAGTAAATTTCTGACGTGCCAGCTCTGGATCGATGCTGTTGTCTTCTTCTGCATCGTCGTCGTCTTCGCTCTCCTCGTCGTCATCGTCGTCATCGTCCATCTCTTCGCTGGACAATTCAGAACCGACGTGGGTTGCGGTAGGCGCAAGATCTTCTTCGGCGTTGGGATCGACAAACCCGGTGATCAGATCGGAAAGGCGGCTCTCTTCGGCCTCGACGCGATCGTATTGTTCCAACAGGTAAGTGATCGCTTCAGGATATTCGGCAACAGAACACTGAACCTGGTTGATACCGTCTTCGATCCGCTTGGCGATGTCGATTTCACCTTCGCGGGTGAGCAGCTCAACGGTGCCCATTTCACGCATGTACATGCGCACCGGATCGGTAGTACGCCCAATTTCGGACTCTACGCTTGAGAGCACCTGAGCAGCAGCTTCTGCGGCATCTTCATCGGTGTCCGACGTTGTTTCTGCCAACAGCAGGTCGTCCGCATCCGGTGCTTCTTCCATCACCTGGATGCCCATGTCATTAATCATCTGGATGATGTCTTCGATCTGATCGGAATCGATGATATCTTCCGGCAGATGGTCATTGACCTCAGCATAGGTCAGGTAGCCTTGCTCCTTACCACGGGTGACAAGTAGCTTCAGCTGTGACTGCGGGTTTTGCTCCATAAGACGGTATCCACACTTCAGAGTATTAGGTTGGTGTCGGTCGGCATAATTATACCGGTCATCTTTCACGATGCAGGTGCCTTTCGCTCGCCTGCTCGTTGAAAGCTATTGGGTATAGCCAACAATAACATTCGGGGTATTTCTTCTTCTCGCCGCAGCCCCTTCTAGCGGCTTTGGCAGGGCTTCACCCTGCTGGTTATCGGCAATTAAGCCTCTGTAATCAGTTCTTTCTTGTAAGCGCCTGGTTTAGCATGTGCACTTCGTTACGTTCTTCTGCGGTCAACCCCCGCAAACGTGACTGTGCTATCAATGATTCCAACCGCTCCTCTAACATATGGTTATATAGGGTAGTCAAGGTATCGATAAACGTCTCTTCTACCTTGTCCTCTACGATCATGTGGTTCCAGGTTGCCATGGTTTCAAGCTGTGGGCCTGATTTATTCTCCCGGTAAAGTTCCAGAAGCTGCCCCGTTGTCAAACCGGGCTGCGCATGGCACGTTTTCACCAGTTCGATAAACAGCGGCACACCGGCCATCTTCGATGCTGCCAACCCCTCCGGGGCCGTCACCAATGCTGCCAACTGCGGATTTTGTACCAGCAACCCTATTAGTATACGCATAGTTGTGCGTTTTAGTTGGGGCGGCTGGTAAGGCTGCGCCTGTTCTGCCGTTTTTGGCAGCAGTTTATCCAGTTGGCGATCGTCAAGAATCCCCAGTTTGTTGCCGAGCTGTTGACGTAGATACAGCCGCAGAGTTTCTCCCGGCACCTGACCAATCAACGGCAGCGCATCTCTTCCGAGCTTGGTTCTGCCCTCTGGAGAACTCATATCCACTTGCTGTTGCAGGGTATCAAACAAGAACGTGGAGAGCGGCAGCGCCTGCTCCATCCTCTGTTCAAACGCTTGTTTACCCTCTTTACGCACCAGAGTATCCGGATCCTCTCCATCAGGGAGAAACATAAAGCGCAACTGGCGACCATCATTCAAATAGGGCAGCGCCGTTTCCAGGGCGCGCCAGGCAGCATCTCGGCCTGCGCGGTCACCGTCATAGCAGCAAATCACCTGATCGGTAACGCGGAACATCATCTGAATATGGTCTGCGGTCGTGGCAGTGCCCAGTGAGGCGACGGCATAATCAATACCGAATTGCGCCAGCGCCACCACGTCCATATAACCTTCAACCACAAGAAGACGTTTTAGTTCCGTGTGATTTTGTTGCGCTTCGTAAAGGCCATACAGTTGGCGGCCTTTATGAAAAATTTCAGTTTCCGGCGAGTTCAGGTATTTGGGCTGTCCGTCTCCCAGTACGCGTCCGCCAAAGGCGATAACACGGCCGCGCTTATCGCGGATAGGGAACATGACGCGCTCACGGAAGCGGTCATAGGTACGTCCTTGCTCGTTTTTAACCAGCATTCCCGCATCGCTCAGGGTTTCACGATCTTCATCGTGGCGACCAAAGCGCTTTAATACGTTGTCCCACCCGGCAGGGGCGAAGCCAATGGCGAAATGGTGAATCACTTCCGCACTCAGGCCGCGTTGTGCCAGATAACCTTGGGCGGCAGCGGCCGTTGGCTGATTTAACGCCTGTTGATAAAACTCGCTCAGTTGTCCCATCAGTTCATACAGGCTTTGACGCTGATGGCGTTCAAGCGCTGTGGTGCCAGTGCCGGATTCATAAGGCACTTCCAGACTGTGCATGGATGCCAATTCTTCGATACTTTCAACGAACTCCAGGCGATCGTAGTTCATTAAAAAGTCGATAGCATTGCCGTGCGCGCCGCAGCCGAAACAATGGTAAAACTGCTTATCACCGTTTACGGTGAAAGACGGGGTTTTCTCATGGTGAAACGGACAGCACGCGTGAAAGTTCTTGCCCTGCTTCTTGAGCTTCACGCGCGCGTCGATCAGATCGACGATATCAGTGCGTGCCAGCAGGTCATTGATAAAGACGCGTGGGATTCGTCCAGCCATAAGCCCCTGTTTTTAATACAAATAAACGATAGCTTATAAACGACAACAAGCCGCGCTTCCTTTCGGAAAGCACGGCCTTCGTATGCAACTGCTAAGTCTGCGGATTAATCACGCGGTGGAGGCCAAGCCTCCAGAAATTAATACAGACGAGTGCGGCGTGCGTTTTCTCGAGCCAGTTTCTTCGCGTGACGTTTCACCGCAGAAGCTTTAGCGCGTTTACGTTCGGTTGTCGGTTTTTCATAGAATTCACGACGACGAACTTCAGCCAGAACACCCGCTTTTTCACAGGAACGTTTGAAGCGACGCAGCGCTACATCGAACGGCTCGTTTTCACGTACTTTAATTACCGGCATGTGCCTCTCACCTTAATAATTCGGTATGTGCTGGCCTTGTGCCAGCCTTTTCAAAATGGTGCGGAATTCTACTGCAAACGTGATGCGCTTGTAAAGCATTGCGGCGATCATAAAACACCCAACGCGCACGCAGAGCAGAAAATCCAAACCGTTAATGGTAGACTATCTGTTGTATGAAGCAAGTGGCAAGTGGATGTCGGCTTGCGTGGCAACGAACGTTAGGTAGAACGATGCGCATATTGGGTATTGAAACCTCCTGTGATGAAACCGGGGTGGCGATTTATGACACGGATGCCGGGTTATTGGCTAACCAACTGTACAGCCAAGTAAAACTACATGCTGATTATGGCGGTGTCGTGCCGGAACTGGCCTCACGCGATCACGTGCGTAAAACAGTTCCTCTTATTCAGGCTGCCCTGAAAGAGGCGGGACTTGCCGCATCGGACATCGATGGTGTGGCCTACACCGCCGGCCCTGGGCTGGTGGGCGCACTGCTGGTCGGTGCGACGGTCGGGCGCGCGTTGGCATTTGCCTGGGGTGTGCCGGCGGTTCCGGTTCACCACATGGAAGGGCATTTACTGGCCCCGATGCTGGAAGATAATCCGCCGGAATTTCCCTTCGTGGCGCTATTGGTCTCTGGCGGTCACACGCAGTTAATCAGCGTCACTGGCATCGGTGAATATCGCTTGCTGGGAGAGTCTGTTGACGATGCAGCCGGTGAAGCCTTTGATAAAACGGCAAAGCTGTTGGGACTGGACTACCCAGGAGGCCCGATGTTGTCCAAACTGGCTCAGGATGGCGATGCCGCACGTTTTACCTTTCCTCGCCCGATGACTGACAGGCAAGGGCTCGATTTTAGCTTTTCCGGTTTGAAAACCTTTGCTGCCAATACCATTCGCGCCAATGGCAATGATGATCAAACCCGTGCTGATATTGCGCGCGCGTTCGAAGATGCGGTGGTTGATACGTTAGCGATAAAATGTCGCCGAGCGTTGGACGAGACCGGATTTAAACGTCTGGTGATGGCCGGTGGCGTCAGTGCCAACCGCACACTGCGCGCTCGCCTGACAGAGATCATGGCCAAACGGGGCGGGGCAGTGTTTTATGCGCGGCCTGAGTTTTGCACCGATAACGGCGCGATGATTGCCTATGCGGGCAGTGTGAGGCTGTTACACAATGAAACTCAAGAACTGGGCGTGAGCGTGCGTCCACGTTGGCCATTGGCGGAGCTGCCTGCCGTTTGATCCAACGCACGCCAGATACCCTCATCTGGCGTGCGTCACTGCGTCAGCAACCCTGGTGGGTGACTACAGTTCCTGTTCGAACAGCGCCAAAATGGCGTCGAACAACTGTTTGACGCTAAAGCCGCGTGCTGGCGTGGTGAAAATGGTGTCATCCCCGGCAATGGTGCCCAGAATCCCTTCTGATTTCCCCAGTGAATCCAGTAACCGAGCGATCAATTGCGCAGCGCCTGGGCTTGTGTGAATAACCACAACCGCATCGTTATAATCGACATCCAGCACCAGGTTTTTCAGTGGGCTGGTGGTCGTGGGCACACCCAGTTCTGCTGGCAGGCAATAGACCATCTCCATTTTGGCATTGCGCGTGCGCACTGCGCCAAACTTGGTCAGCATACGTGATACTTTTGATTGGTTTATATTTTCAAAACCGTCGTCTTGTAATGCCAACACGATCTCGCTTTGAGAACTAAACTTCTCTTCCTTTAACAGCGCCTTGAACGCCTTGACCAAATCTTCCTGTTTCGTGGAGTTACGCATTCTGCACCGTGTGTTGTGATCGTTGATGCGTGCATTATGCAGTTGGGTGAATTTTTATGCAATATGGACGCTTAAAGAAGTGACTTGGCATTGAGCAGTACGATAATTGCGCTAAAATGTTTAAATGACGTAAGTGATGAAAAAAAAATGCGTGCTTAGTCACATAAAAGTAAATCAAATGTTATCAAAATGAGGTTGTTTACTGGCTTGGGTTCGGTGTAATGTAGCCGCCATCGTACTGAACGTGATGCGCGCTACATTATTTACTCACTTACTTATAACTTTACTTACCTTACAAATCACTCGGCAGATTTTGATTTATTATTAATGACATAGTTTTTTCTTTTTCATGACCTGATAGCGAGGTCTCGGCATGGTCGACATCCGTTCGGTAAGCCGTTTAAACCTCCTGATTTTATTCATGTCTGGTGATTTATTGCACAAATTCACGGCATTTTTACTTTTACGATAATAAGGAGTTTAGGATGAAAGTTGCAGTTCTCGGAGCAGCAGGCGGTATCGGTCAGGCTCTCGCGCTCCTGCTCAAAACCCAGCTTCCTTCAGGTTCAGAATTATCTCTTTATGACATTGCTCCGGTAACACCGGGCGTCGCCGTTGATCTGAGCCATATCCCTACAGCAGTATCTATCAAAGGCTTTTGCGGTGAAGACGCTACGCCTGCGCTGGTCGGTGCGGACATCGTTCTGATTTCGGCCGGTGTCGCTCGCAAACCCGGCATGGACCGCTCCGACCTGTTCAATGTGAATGCGGGGATTGTGCGCAATCTGGTTGAACAGATTGCCCGCACCAGCCCGAAGGCCTGCATTGGTATCATTACCAACCCGGTTAACACCACGGTGGCGATTGCCGCGGACGTACTGAAAAAAGCCGGTGTGTACGACAAGAATAAGCTGTTTGGCGTAACGACGCTGGATATTATCCGCTCCAACACCTTTGTGGCGGAACTGAAAGGCAAGCTGCCACAAGAGGTTGAAGTTCCTGTGATTGGCGGGCACTCTGGTGTGACAATCCTTCCTCTGCTGTCGCAAATTCCTGGCGTAACGTTCAGCGAACAGGAAGTGGCGGATCTGACCAAGCGTATCCAGAATGCGGGCACGGAAGTGGTGGAAGCCAAGGCCGGTGGAGGCTCGGCAACCCTCTCCATGGGTCAGGCGGCGGCACGTTTTGGGCTCTCTCTGGTACGCGCTCTGCAAGGTGACGACGGCGTAGTGGAATGTGCGTATGTGGAAGGCGATGGCGAGCATGCCCGTTTCTTCGCACAGCCGCTGTTGCTGGGCAAATCTGGCATCGTTGAACGTAAAGCGATTGGTGCACTGAGCCCGTTTGAAAAACAGGCTCTGGATAACATGCTGGGCACCCTGAGACAGGATATCGAATTGGGCGAATCCTTTGTGAGTGGCTCAGCACGCGGTTAATCAGTATTTTTATGCCCGATTGTGATAAGCCGGAGAGAAGGTGCTCCGGCTTTTTTATGTCAGGATTTTGGGTGGGGATCGTCAGGCCTGATAAGTTTTTTCCTATCAATCAGCATGTTACTTTTCGGATCGTAGTAACGGCTGGGCCAGATTTCAGCAGGGTGAATGTTGATTGCCTCTGCGATAAGCCATTCACCTTTAGGCCAGGGGCGTGATATCGCATTAGCCAGGGTGGAGGAACTTAATCCTGCTTCTCGTGAGACTGCCGCCAGCGTGGTGCCCTTTTTACGGAGTGCGGCAATGATATCGGCAGGATGCCAGTCGTGTTTCCTTGCGTTCATAATCTTTCCTTCTTGCTACAAGATAATGGTCCATTGGTGGTATAAATAACGCTCGTCAGTTAAACGCATGGAGTGCGTGAACGGAATTAGGAAAAAATATAACATGAAATTTCCAATAATTTCCTTAACGCTGTTCCTAATAAATTAAATTTTGTAATGCATCGCACTATCAGGATGAAAGGCTATGAAAAAAGAGTGGTTCACCACTGCTGAATTGCTGGGGAAGGCGGGATTGCCTAAAACACGGCAAGGCGTAAATAAACGTGCTCGGGAAGATGGGTGGGAAAAACGCCGTCATAAAGGCGTTCAAGGGCGCGGCGTTGAATACTCTCTTTATAGCTTGCCAGAACGGGTGCAGCATTCGCTTTCACTGCAAGAAACCCCTCCATCCTACGCGGTACGTCAGGCCGATATGCTGGCTGTCTGGATTCAGATCTATCAACAATGCTCTGAGCATGAAAGAGAGGCACTGATCGCGCATATCTTGCGTTACGGTATGGCCTCTGTCTTGTCTCAACTGAGGATCTCATCGTCAGATGACGCCGCACCTGATGACCCCTCTGCTGCCTGAATCTGTACTGACACCCTCTTCTGCGGAGCGTGTACGTCCCGCTTGTCTGTCACTGTTTTCCCTTCTTTGTTCAGTCCCCGTTTCAACGTCAGCGTGCGTTTTAGTCCAATATATAACACCTAATCGCTAATTTAATCGGTAACGGTTACGTGTTATTGGGAAATTAATTGTTGTTTATATTTTCATTATTGGAAACTAAGGCAGCGGTATGGATCATTGGCCGTTACCTTGGCGTGCGTTAATGCCGTTTATGGAGGATGTTGCGAATGGAAAAAGCATGGTTGACGCCCCAGGAGCTACTGGGCATAGCGGGTTTGCCAAAATCAAGACAGGGCCTTAACAAACGAGCCAGAGAAGAGGGGTGGGAAAAGCGTAAACGAAAAGGTGTGCAAGGGCGGGCCGTTGAATATGCGCGAGAGAGTTTACCGCAGGAAGTGCGCAAGCGGCTCCAGATGCGTGAGATGGCGGAAATGTCACCGCCCGCTTATACGACGCTTGCCAAACCGCTGTTGGCTTCCTGGATTCAGATATTTGAAAAACTCTCGATCAACGAGCAGGAAGCGTTGATCGATTTTGTGCTGCGCGAAGGCGCGATTGCCATGTTGTCACGCCTCGAGATCGCAAGCGATCCCAACGCATCGACAACATAGCGCACGGGCGTATTAATAGTCGCGTTGAACGGCAATATGTGCCAGGCCTTCCAGTGCCTCACGGAAGGGGGTCGGCGGCAGCGCTTGAAGCGCGGAAATCGCTTTATCCGCCTCTTGCTCTGCACGCTGTCGGGTGTACTCCAGCGAGCCGCACTGCTGCATGGCAGCAAGCACTGGCTCCAACAGATGGCGACCATTGCCCTCTTCGATGGCCTTGCGGATCATCGCACATTGCTCGCTATTGCCGTTACGCATCGCGTGTAACAGCGGCAGCGTGGGTTTGCCTTCGTTCAGGTCGTCACCGGTATTTTTACCTAAGGTTTTACCGTCGGCACTGTAATCCAGCAGATCGTCAATCAGTTGGAATGCTGTGCCGAGATAACGCCCATACTCCTGTAACGCTTTTTCCTGCTCATCGGTAGCACCCGCGAGGATCCCAGAGGCTTGCGCTGCGGCTTCGAACAGGCGCGCCGTCTTACTGTAGATGACGCGCATGTAACTCTCTTCGGTGATATCCGGATCGTTACAGTTCATGAGTTGCAGCACTTCGCCTTCAGCGATGACGTTGACCGCTTCAGACATCAGCGCCAGCACGCGCAGCGAGCCCAAGCTGGTCATCATCTGAAACGCGCGCGTATAGATGAAATCCCCAACCAGTACACTGGCCGCATTGCCAAAGGCGGCGTTGGCCGTTTCCTTGCCACGACGCATATCGGATTCATCTACCACATCGTCATGCAACAGCGTGGCGGTGTGAATAAATTCAATGAGTGCGGCGACCGTCACATGTTTATCACCTTCATACGCCAGCGCGCGGGCGGCCAGCACGGCTATCATGGGGCGAATACGCTTCCCGCCGCCACCGATAATGTAATTACCAATCTGGTTGATAAGTACAACATCTGAATTGAGTTGTGCCAGAATAACGCCATTAACGTCGTTCATATCATGGGCAGCTAATGCTGTGATCTGTTCTAGATTCATATCTGTGCCAGTGCTTTTTCTGTACGCCGTGGTTAGGGTCGGTTCTATACCGGCTTCAAGGGTTATTGTGGACTGATTGTACTTGAAAAATGACACAGATAAATGGTCGTGAAGAACCTGTACTCTTTTTCTTCAATTCTCTCGAATCTGCACTTGTCATCGGTAGGTTTTTTGCGTAGAATTCGCGCCCTATTGTGAATATTTATAGCGTGCTCGAATACTCAATATGAGTACGCGGAAAGCGGAGTTTTATATGTACGCAGTTTTCCAAAGTGGTGGCAAACAACACCGAGTAAGCGAAGGTCAAACCGTTCGCTTGGAAAAGCTGGACATCGCAACTGGTGAAGTTGTTGAATTTGACCAGGTTCTGATGGTTGCAGATGGTGAAGAAATCAAAATCGGCGTTCCTTTCGTCGATGGTGGCAAGATCAAGGCAGAAGTTGTTGCCCATGGTCGCGGTGAGAAAGTAACGATTGTTAAATTCCGTCGCCGTAAACACTACCGTAAGCAAGCGGGCCACCGTCAGTGGTTCACTGACGTGAAAATTACTGGCATCAGCGCTTAAGACTTAGGAGAGCGGATTAAATGGCACACAAAAAAGCTGGCGGCTCGACTCGTAACGGCCGCGATTCTAACGCACAACGTCTGGGCGTAAAACGTTTCGGCGGTGAAAGCGTTCTGGCTGGCAACATCATCGTTCGTCAACGTGGTACTAAATTCCACGCGGGCACCAACGTAGGTTGCGGTAAAGACCACACTCTGTTTGCTTTGGCTGACGGTAAAGTCCAGTTCGAAGTTAAAGGCCCGAAAAACCGTAAATACATCAGCATCGTAGCTGAGTAATTTTCGAGTTAGGTCTTACAGATATAAAGCCCCGCACTTCGTTGCGGGGCTTTTTACATTTCCATATCCCTTCATCACCCGCAATACACTGAGAGAACCATGCAGACGAAACAGCAGGCTGGCATCGGGCTGAGCCTGGCCTTGACGGCGGCAGTATGCTGGGGCGCACTGCCCATCGCCATGAAGCAGGTGCTTGTTGTCATGGAGCCCTATACCGTGGTGTGGTATCGGTTTTTTATGGCCTCGATCGGGCTTGGGATCATTCTTTTCTCTCGTGGTCAGCTACCGCCCTTGCGTCTTTTTCGTCATCGGCGCTGGTGGGTATTGTTGTTGATTGCCACTGGCGGGTTGCTGGGTAACTTTGTGCTGTTCAGCTCCTCACTCAAGTTTTTAAGCCCGACCACATCGCAAGTGATTGGACAACTTTCCCCGGTGGGAATGATGTTCGCCAGCGTGCTTATTCTGAAAGAGAAAATGCGTGGCACGCAGATTATCGGCGCTATCATGTTGTTGTGCGGTATGCTGCTGTTTTTCAACGCCAGTCTGATCGAGATCTTTACCCGACTGACGGATTACACCCTTGGCGTGCTGCTGGGAATGGGCGCCGCTACGGTGTGGGTGAGTTATGGCGTAGCGCAAAAAGTATTGCTGCGCCGCTTGTCGTCACAACAGATTTTGCTGCTGCTGTATGTCCTGTGTGTATTGTGCATTACGCCGTGGGCGCACCCTGAGACCATTTTTCAACTGACTCGCTGGCAGTTGATTTGTCTGCTTTTTTGCGGTCTGAATACTCTGGTTGGTTATGGCGCATTGGCTGAGGCGATGGCGCGCTGGCAGGCGGCTCAGGTGAGTGCCATTATTACCTTGACGCCGCTGTTTACGCTGTTGTTCTCTGACCTGCTGGCAATCCTGTGGCCGCTCTATTTTGCCACCCCGGCGTTAAATCTTGTTGGTTATATCGGTGCGTTTGTGGTGGTCTCAGGAGCCATGTTTTCCGCGATTGGGCACCGTTTTTTTCCGGGAAGAAAACGCGATAATGTCATACCGGTGCCAAAGTAACGTGCGGTAGCCTGACGGTGTTACCTGATGCTATCGACGGCTGTGTGCGCTGTTTATTTTTAATACAGATGAAATCAACGCGGGAAGCGGGTACAATGCCGCTCCCTTGCGAGGTGGGTTCTGTTACGTTCCGTTTTTTGCATGATGCGCGGCGGTTATTTACGCGTCATGCCATGAAAGCATCACGCCAAAGAGAGCCGACAATGTCCTGATGCATGGCGTCTGATGATAGGTGATCTCTATTGGTTGTTGCGGAGAGAGTGAATGAAGTTTGTAGATGAAGCGACCATTCTGGTGGTGGCTGGTGATGGTGGTAATGGCTGTGTCAGCTTCCGCCGTGAAAAATATATCCCCAATGGTGGTCCGGATGGCGGTGACGGCGGCGACGGCGGCGACGTTTATCTGTTGGCGGATGAGAGCCTGAATACGCTGATCGATTTTCGCTTTGAAAAATCGTATCGCGCCGAGCGTGGTCAGAACGGGCAAAGCCGTGATTGTACCGGCAAGCGTGGTAAAGACATCACCATCAAGGTGCCGATTGGTACGCGTGTGCTGGATGAAAGCACCGGAGAGGTGCTGGGCGATATGACGCGCCACGAGCAGCGTTTGATGGTGGCTAAAGGCGGTTGGCACGGGCTGGGTAATACCCGCTTCAAATCGTCGGTCAACCGTGCACCGCGCCAGAAAACCAGCGGTACAGCGGGCGAAGAGCGTTCTCTGATGCTGGAATTATTGCTGCTGGCGGATGTCGGGATGTTGGGGTTGCCGAATGCCGGTAAATCGACGTTTATTCGCGCGGTATCTGCCGCTAAGCCCAAGGTGGCGGATTATCCCTTCACCACGCTGGTGCCTAGCCTGGGCGTGGTGCGCATGGACAGTGAGAAAAGCTTCGTCGTGGCCGATATTCCTGGGCTGATCGAAGGCGCTTCCGAAGGTGCGGGTCTGGGGATTCGTTTCCTCAAACACCTGGAACGCTGTCGCGTGCTGCTGCACCTGATCGATCTTGCGCCGATCGACGAATCCGATCCGGTAGAAAATGCCAAAGTGATCGTCAATGAGTTGCAGCAATACAGTGCTTCTCTGGCAGAAAAACCGCGTTGGCTGGTGTTCAACAAGGTCGATCTGATCGAGAAAGAGGAAGCGGAGCAGCGCGCCAAGGCGATTGCCGAAGCATTAGGTTGGGAAGGCAAATACTACCTGATCTCCGCGGCTAACCGTTCTGGCGTCAACGCACTGTGCTGGGATGTGATGAACTTCTTGGAAACTCAGCCGAAAGCCATGGCCATCGAAGAGAAAGGGCCTGAAAAAGTCGAGTTCATGTGGGATGACTACCACCGTGAGCAACTGGCTGCGGTGGAAAATGAAGCCGAAGAAGAGTGGGATGACGACTGGGACGAAGATGACGACGAAGGCGTCGAGATCATCTACCAGAAATAATGCTCGGGCTGCGATCCTCCTGTGACGGAGGATGTTGCTGGCACACTCAGGCACGATCCCTTTTGGGATCGTGCTTTTTTTTAACTCAATTGTTCTGATAAAGATCTTTGTACAAACGACTTTCAAAGCGCGCCAGCGGCACGCGGCGGGCTCGCTGATCTTCAGGGGGGACCGCATAGCCTGACAGGAATTGCACGAAAGCCATGCGCTGGCCGCTGGCCGTGGTGATAAAGCCCGCCAGGTTATACACTCCTTGTAGTGCGCCGGTTTTCGCAGAAACCTTGCCGTCAACGCCGGCCTCATGCAGCCCGGCACGGTACTGTAAGGTGCCGTTGTAACCAGCCAAAGGCAGCATCTCGATGAACTTCAATTCATTATCGTGTTGAGCGATGTATTGCAGTGCCTGCATCATGGTGGCGGGTGAAATCAGGTTATGACGCGACAGGCCAGAGCCGTCAACGACAATGCTGTTATCCAGATTGACGCCCGCTTTTTGCCGTAGTACCTGACGCACCGCATCGGCTCCGGCGCGCCAGGTGCCTGGCACGCTGAAGCGTTCATGTCCGATGGTGCGAAAAACGGTATCTGCAATCATGTTGTCTGATTTTTTCAGCATGATAGTGAGAAGGTCATGCAGCGGTGCGGATTGCGTCTGAGCCAGCACGGTGCCCGCAGGGCTTGGCAGGGTTTGGCGGCGTAAGCTGCCCGTGACACGAATATCCGCTTGTAGCAGTTCATCTTTAACGATGGCACCCGCGTAGCTGGCTCCATCCTGAATAGCGAAAGCCAACGGTAACGGTTCGGCGCGTTGCATCAAACAGCCGGTCAGTGTGAAACGGTTTAATTCGCCCGGCACCACGTCCAGCTCGCAATATTGCGCGTCAGACGAGCCTTTGGCGAGCGTACGTACTTCGCTGAACATCTGGACCGGGTAGTAGGAGGCAACGCGAATAAACGCGTTGTCGCCCGCTTTAGGCGCGCTGTAGAGGGAGACGGAAAAACAGTTGCGATCGACAATGGCTGCGCCCGGCGGTGCGCTAAAACACTGTGTCATATCGTTCCATGGCCAGCCCGGTGCTTTGTCATGGCTGGCGAACACCGAGGTATCGATGAGCACATCGCCATTGATGCTCTGTACGCCGTGTTTTTTCAATTCAGCGATCATATTACGGATCTGCTGGCGCTTGAGTGTAGGATCGCCACTAAAGCGTACTACCAAATTACCGTTCAATTTTCCGCCACTTACTGCACCATGGCTTTCCAGTGTGGTCACGAAACGGTAATCTGGGCCTAGCTGTAGCAAAGCGGCTAATGCCGTCAACACTTTCTGGGTACTGGCGGGTAATGCCATTTGTTCACTGTTGTAAGCCACTGCGGGACTGCTGGCGCCTATTTTCTGTGCCAAGAACGCCAAATTAGCGCCATCCGGCAGGTATTGAATGTGATCGTTAATGCTTGCTGCGTGAGCGGGTAATACAGCGCTCTGTAGCATAACCGCGCAGGCAAGTCCGGAAAAAGTCGATAAAAAACGCATAATCTCAGCTTACAACAGGGTAACGTGGGGTCATACTACGGCGCAATGCGGTCTAAAGTAAACGATGACCCTTATGGAACTCTGGGTTAAAATACGTATCAAAATGCAAAATCGCTCCTGACCTGAAACCTTGTTCCGGGTCAGGTTACTTTTGTTTATCGCCAGGAAGCGCTGGCATACCGACCGTCTGTCGCATCGTTCGTTGAAGCGTCAGGATGACGATAATGAACGTCTTACAAGTTTCTTAGAGGTTTGAAGATATGAAACAATTTCCGATGACATTGCGTGGTGCAGAAAAACTACGTGAAGAGCTAGAATTCTTGAAAGGCACTCGCCGTCCGGAAATCATTGCGGCGATTGCTGATGCTCGTGAACACGGTGATTTGAAAGAGAACGCGGAATACCATGCGGCGCGCGAACAGCAGGGCTTTTGCGAAGGTCGCATTCAGGAAATCGAAGCCAAGTTGTCCAATGCACAAGTGATTGATGTGACGAAGATGCCAGCCAATGGGCGCGTCATTTTTGGTGCAACGGTGTCCGTGATGAACCTGGATACAGAAGAAGAACAGACCTATCGCATCGTGGGTGATGATGAAGCGGATTTCAAACAAAACCTGATTTCTGTGAATTCGCCGATTGCCCGTGGGCTGATTGGCAAAGAGCAGGATGATGTCGTGACCATCAGAACGCCCGGTGGTCTGGTCGAATATGAGATCCTGAAGGTCCAATATCTGTAATTTCGCCGATTAAATCGGCAAATTGTGTAAAGAAAAGCAAAAGGCCGCATGCGGCCTTTTCTCTAACGAACGGGCATGGCACCTTTTCGTTAAATGTGAAACACGGTGATATAATTGGTTACTTGGGTAACACAATTTTACGTTCTTTCGACGGGCGATACAGAACCAGCGTATGGCCGATAACCTGAACGTTACAGGCACCGGTTTCGCGGATAATGGCTTCAACAATCAATGCCTTAGTATCCCGATCTTCAGTTGCAATTTTAACTTTGATCAGCTCATGATGTTCTAGCGATTGTTCAATTTCAGCCAGAACACCTTCGGTAAGGCCATTGTTACCCAGCATAACCACTGGTTTTAGCGGGTGAGCCAAGCCTTTCAGGTGCTGTTTTTGTTTGTTGCTTAGATTCATGTGTCTTTTTTACTTAGGTTGGGATTGAAAACGGGTCATTCTACCGCCATCTCACCATTATAACCAATTTGGTGACGTTGATGGGCCGATCTTTAACGGCGTCGTTGAGCAATACCGGTTGCAAATGACACGTGGATGTTTGATAGCGAGTGAGTTGTACATGACAAGTTGGTTGTACATAACAAAAAGTTGGAAAGCCGATGGCAAATAAAAAGCGTTCTGCAAGCTCCAGTCGCTGGTTGCAGGAACACTTTAGCGATAAATATGTACAGCAGGCGCAGAAAAAAGGGCTACGCTCCCGCGCTTGGTTTAAACTGGATGAAATACAGCGCACTGACAAACTGTTTAAACCGGGCATGACAGTGGTGGATCTGGGCGCTGCGCCTGGTGGATGGTCTCAATACGTGGTGACGCAGATCGGCAATGCAGGCAGGATCATCGCGTGCGATATTTTACCAATGGATCCCATCGTTGGTGTCGATTTCCTTCAAGGCGATTTTCGTGATGAATTAGTGCTTAGCGCCTTGATGGAGCGGGTAGGGGATAATAAAGTTCAGGTTGTGATGTCAGACATGGCACCCAACATGAGCGGAACCCCCGCCGTGGATATTCCAAGAGCCATGTATCTGGTTGAGTTGGCGTTGGAAATGTGTCGGGATGTTCTGGCACCGGGCGGAAGTTTTCTGGTGAAGGTCTTTCAGGGAGATGGCTTTGATGAATACCTGCGACAAATTCGCTCCCTGTTCACAACAGTGAAGATTCGTAAGCCTGATGCTTCGCGTGCTCGTTCTCGTGAAGTGTACATTGTAGCGACAGGGCGTAAACTGTAGTACCCTAACGCTGTTTTTTAACACAGTTGTAATATGAGGTTAATCCATTGAGTGACATGGCTAAAAACCTGATTCTCTGGCTCGTCATCGCAGTGGTGCTGATGTCCGTATTCCAGAGCTTTGGGCCCAGCGAGTCAAATGGCCGCCGGGTGGACTATTCTACCTTCTTGACAGAGGTGAATCAGGAGCAGGTCCGTGAAACACGTATTAACGGGCGTGAGATTAACGTTACAAGAAAAGATGGCAACCGCTACACCACCTTCATTCCTGTTAACGATCCCAAGCTACTGGATAACCTGCTGACCAAGAATGTGAAAGTGGTTGGTGAACCGCCGGAAGAGCCGAGCCTGTTGGCATCGATCTTCATCTCCTGGTTCCCGATGCTGTTGCTGATTGGCGTCTGGATTTTCTTCATGCGTCAGATGCAAGGCGGTGGCGGTAAAGGCGCCATGTCCTTTGGCAAAAGCAAAGCGCGCATGCTGACCGAAGATCAAATTAAAACCACGTTTGCTGACGTCGCTGGCTGTGATGAAGCCAAAGAAGAAGTGAGCGAACTGGTGGAATACCTGCGTGAGCCGAGCCGCTTCCAGAAACTGGGCGGTAAAATCCCGAAAGGCATTCTGATGGTAGGGCCGCCGGGAACCGGTAAAACCTTGCTTGCCAAGGCGATTGCCGGTGAAGCGAAGGTGCCATTCTTCACCATTTCCGGTTCTGACTTTGTTGAAATGTTCGTGGGTGTCGGTGCCTCTCGTGTGCGTGACATGTTCGAACAGGCGAAAAAAGCCGCGCCTTGTATCATTTTCATCGATGAAATCGATGCCGTCGGTCGCCAACGTGGTGCGGGTCTGGGCGGTGGTCATGATGAACGTGAACAAACTCTTAACCAGATGCTGGTTGAGATGGATGGTTTTGAAGGCAACGAAGGCATTATCGTGATTGCTGCAACCAACCGTCCTGACGTGCTTGACCCTGCATTGCTGCGTCCAGGCCGTTTTGACCGTCAGGTGGTGGTTGGCCTGCCGGATGTTCGTGGTCGTGAGCAGATCCTGAAAGTGCACATGCGTCGCGTTCCCTTAGCGACGGATATGGATGCCTCGGTGATTGCGCGCGGTACGCCGGGCTTCTCCGGTGCCGATCTGGCAAACCTGGTGAACGAAGCGGCACTGTTCGCTGCACGCGGTAACAAACGCGTGGTTTCCATGGTGGAGTTCGAGAAAGCCAAAGACAAGATCATGATGGGGGCGGAACGTCGCTCTATGGTCATGACCGAAGCGCAGAAAGAATCTACCGCTTACCATGAAGCGGGCCATGCGATTATTGGTCGTCTGGTGCCGGAGCACGATCCGGTGCACAAAGTCACCATTATTCCGCGCGGTCGTGCGCTGGGCGTGACCTTCTTCTTGCCGGAAGGCGACGCGATCAGCGCCAGCCGCCAGAAGCTGGAAAGCCAAATTTCTACGCTGTACGGTGGTCGTCTGGCGGAAGAGATTATCTATGGCGTAGAAAAGGTGTCTACCGGTGCCTCGAACGACATTAAAGTGGCAACGTCTATTGCGCGTAACATGGTAACGCAGTGGGGCTTCTCGGAAAAACTGGGGCCGTTGCTGTACGCAGAAGAAGATGGCGAAGTGTTCTTGGGCCGTTCTGTTGCCAAGGCAAAACACATGTCTGACGAAACGGCACGCATTATCGATCAGGAAGTCAAATTACTGATTGAGCGTAACTACGTGCGGGCGCGTGAACTGTTGATGGCGAATATGGATGTGCTGCATTCGATGAAGGATGCGCTGATGAAGTATGAAACTATCGATGCGCCGCAAATTGATGATTTGATGTCACGCCGTGACGTGCGCCCGCCTGCGGGATGGGAAAGTGCACCGGCCAGCAACAATGAACCGGGCAACGGTGGCGGTACGCCGACGGCAGCACAGCCAAGCTGATAAGCGAGAAGTGCAGCCAACACACCTGCAACTTGAAGTATGACGGGTATAGCAGCGTTATGTGATCGTGTTATCCAGTCATAGCGCTGCTGGCACCTCTTTTAAAACCCCGGCTTGCCGGGGTTTTTCTTTATTGATAAACCGGTTGTTAAAGGAAGACGGTGATGAAACTAATTGCCCGTGATGCCATTTTGGATCTCACTCATCCTCAGGTGATGGGGATTCTCAACGTTACGCCGGATTCATTTTCCGACGGTGGAAAATATGTCTCGCGTGATGAAGCTATCCGCCATGCGCAAGAGATGGTTAACGCGGGAGCTACGCTGATTGATATCGGCGGCGAGTCTACCCGCCCCGGAGCGGCGGATGTCAGCGTGCAGGAAGAACTGGATCGCGTTATCCCAGTGGTTGAAGCCCTGGCGGCGCGCTTTGATGCCTGGCTCTCGGTTGACACGTCCAAGCCCGAGGTGATTAGCGCAGCAGCGCAGGCCGGCGCGCATCTGATTAACGATATTCGTTCATTGCAGGAACCGGGCGCACTGGAAGCTGCCGCGGCAACCGGGCTACCGATTTGCTTGATGCATATGCAAGGCGAGCCGAAAACCATGCAGCATAACCCGCATTATGATGATGTGGTGGCCGAGGTAAACGCCTACTTCCAACAGCAGATCGCACGGTGCACCGAGGTTGGCATTGAAAAAGATCGCCTGCTGCTGGATCCCGGGTTCGGTTTCGGTAAGAATTTGTCGCATAATTACCGCCTCCTGGCGCATTTGCAGGAGTTGCATCATTTTGGTTTACCGCTGCTGGTCGGGATGTCGAGAAAATCCATGGTGGGGCAACTGCTCAATGTTCCTCCGCTTCAGCGCGTACATGGTAGCGTTGCTTGTGCGGTCATTGCCGCCATGCAGGGCGCGCATATTATTCGCGTACACGATGTAAAAGCGACCGTTGACGCGATGCGAGTTGTCGAAGCCACGTTGGCAGAGAAGGAATAATAACGAATGAGTAACCGCAAATATTTTGGTACGGATGGTGTGCGTGGCAAAGTGGGCGAGACGCCCATTACCCCGGATTTTGTGTTAAAACTCGGTTGGGCTGCTGGTAAGGTGCTGGCAAGCCACGGATCGCGCAAAATCATTATCGGTAAAGATACCCGCATTTCTGGCTATATGCTGGAATCTGCGCTGGAAGCCGGGCTTGCCGCCGCCGGGTTATCGGCCTCATTTACCGGCCCGATGCCGACACCCGCCGTGGCGTATCTGACGCGCACTTTCCGTGCTGAGGCGGGCATTGTTATCTCTGCATCACACAACCCCTACTACGACAATGGCATCAAATTTTTCTCTATCGATGGCACCAAACTGCCGGATGACGTGGAAGAGGCCATCGAAGCAGAACTGGATAAGCCGCTGACGTGTGTGGAATCGGCTGAGTTGGGCAAAGCGAATCGAATCGTGGATGCTGCCGGGCGCTACATTGAGTTTTGTAAGAGTACGTTCCCGAACGAACTGAGCCTGAGTGGGTTAAAAATCGTGGTGGATTGTGCCAACGGTGCAACCTACCACATCGCGCCGAGCGTGCTGCGCGAACTGGGCGCAAAAGTGATTGCCATTGGCTGTGAGCCAGATGGCATGAATATTAACGAATCCTGCGGTGCAACCGATGTGCGTCAGCTTCAATCTCGCGTGCTGGCGGAAAAGGCAGACGTCGGTCTGGCATTTGATGGTGACGGCGATCGGTTGATCATGGTGGATCATGAAGGCAATAAGGTCGATGGCGATCAGATCCTCTATATCATTGCACGCGAAGGGTTGCGCCAAGGGCAACTGCGCGGCGGTGCGGTGGGTACGCTGATGAGCAACATGGGCCTGGAGCTGGCATTGAAGCAACTGGGTATCCCGTTTGCTCGCGCCAAAGTGGGCGATCGCTATGTGCTGGAAAAAATGCAAGAGAAGGGCTGGCGTATCGGCGCAGAGAACTCCGGGCATGTCATTCTGCTGGATAAAACTACCACGGGCGACGGCATCATTGCTGGCCTTCAGGTGCTGACGGCAATGGTGCGCAACCATATGTCGCTGCACGATCTCTGTAGCGGCATGAAATTGTTC
Source organism: Candidatus Symbiopectobacterium sp. NZEC135 (assembly GCF_025962695.1). Taxonomy (NCBI): domain Bacteria; kingdom Pseudomonadati; phylum Pseudomonadota; class Gammaproteobacteria; order Enterobacterales; family Enterobacteriaceae; genus Symbiopectobacterium; species Candidatus Symbiopectobacterium sp. NZEC135. The sequence goes on from NZ_JAGFPF010000020.1 coordinate 21,793, forward strand.
CCGCAGGTGTTGGTCAACGTGCGCTTCACCGGCAGCAGCGATCCGCTGGAAAGCGATGCCGTGAAAAACGTCGTGTCAGAGGTGGAGAAAACGCTGGCGGGACGTGGTCGTGTCCTGTTGCGTAAGTCTGGTACAGAGCCTCTGATTCGCGTGATGGTCGAAGGGGAAGATGAAGCTCTGGTTGTCAGCCTTGCCAATCAAATTGCGGATGTCGTTAAAGCGGCGCATTAATTTCTCGGGCGTCGGGTTGTCTTTGTGGTTCATAACAGAGACAGCCTTTGCCCCTATTGATGGGGTTAGCCGTTTTTTTCCGCAATCGCATTGATCTTTCTAAAATACACTTGCGTCGCCCAGTGGGTTTAGTTAGTATTCAGACCCGCTCTACCGGGGACAAACGCTGTCCGCTGAGCGAGATGTGTGCGGTTTACCGCGAGAATTTAGCCTCCTCATCGAATGATGGGGAAACAGTTACGGGTACTATCATGTACGAAGCTCTTTTAGTCATTTTCCTGTTGATTGCATTAGGCCTGGTAGGTCTAATCATGCTGCAACAAGGTAAAGGTGCTGATATGGGTGCCTCGTTCGGAGCTGGAGCATCGGCGACGTTGTTCGGTTCGAGCGGTTCCGGTAACTTTATGACACGTATGACCGCTGTGTTGGCGACGCTGTTTTTCGTCCTCAGCCTGGTCTTAGGGAACATGAGTTCACATCAGAGCAAGGGTGGCAGTGAGTGGGATAACCTTGGTCAACCGACTCAGGTTGAACAGCCCGCTACGCCAGCAGCACCGGCTGCTCCTGCGAGTGACATTCCCAAGTAATTGAAAGAGTTCGGATGCCGAGGTGGTGGAATTGGTAGACACGCTACCTTGAGGTGGTAGTGCCCGATTGGGCTTACGGGTTCAAGTCCCGTCCTCGGTACCAATATTAAAAGAAGACGTCGATTGACGTCTTTTTTGTTTTACTCTTTTTATCGCTGTGCCTGCTATCAAGCCGATTCTTCTGCTCTCCACAACCCCTACTGATCCTGCATTCCGATACAGACTGCTGCATGCATTAACGGGCGTTTGTTTACTCTCTGTTGCTGAAAGGCGTTCCCTTAAAATTTCATTGCGCTGGTTATGAAATAATCATCGTCACACAGGTTGTCGCTATCTGGGCAACCTGCATAGCTGTAAGTCGTGAAATGATGAGTAATTAACGAAGGGTATAAGCGTAATGATGATAAAAAATGTCGGAGTCCCTCTATCACCGCAAATGAATGGAACAAGTACCACCCACATCGGGGACGGTGACATGAATACCGCTACTGAGCCAAAAAAAGCGGTACCAAAAGGCAAACTGCAACAGCTCTTATCGGGCATCAGCAACTGTTCTTGCACCTTGTCTACTACGGTGAAAAAGGTATTTGTCGGTTTCGGTGATGTATTCAAGGCCATCACGGCGAAATGGGGAAGGGATGTGTGTATGCCGATGCAAAAGGCTTCCGCTGATGAGGCGAAGGCTCTGGACAATACGTCGCTGTTAGCGTTGGTCTCTGACGAGAGTGAGAACACGGTGACGCCAAAAGACATCTTGAGGCCGCTGCTTAACGATGAAAATCCAGTTCCTAGTAATAGTGATAGTGACAGCGATAAAGATAAAAAGATGATTTTTGATTATCTTCTTAAAAATCCAACAAGCCATTTGTTTAGCAGCGACAATATCCGTTGTCAGGGTGATTATATTTTTTTCAACAAGCCTATTTCGTTGGTTCGGCAGGGTAACGATCTCTTATTTATCACCAATCCTATGGAAGGACGGGCGATTTCCAGGGTGAAGATTGATACGCGTAGTGGAACCAATGAGGAATTTAGTGGTGAAACCGCCATGAAGGTTTTGCGAGACGAAACGCTGACATTCACAAGCCTGTCCGATCTATGCCAAAAAATGACCGCGAACCCGCAACGCAATATCAGCGCGATGCGCACCGGCAACACGCTCGCCAAAGAATTTAATGCGAATAAAAAAGAGGCCGCATTTTTACTGCATGGACAACACAGTGATCGTTTTAACGCATTCGTTACGGTGACGAGGGCAGGGGATTGCGTTTCTAAGTTCGACTATGCAGCGTTGACACAGCCGACTCAATGGTACAGCGTTGAGGCGAGCAGAGAAAATGTGCATTCTCGAACGAATATTGTGCCAGACAATGTGTCACCCAGCGTGTCTGACAAGAATCTGTCTGCTATGCACCGCACTATCAGCCCTGGGCCGAGACATGTATTGGCAATGGCTAAGCGTTTTGATGCGCAACCGTCGACGACTGACAATACTTTGGTTCAGCACGATGCACCAAACCGCAAGCAGGTGATATCTCCTGCGATTAAGGTTCTGCAAGATAAATTGGCTGCGAATGTTAACCAGAACAAACCGCTAGGCGGCGGTGTTCGTCAACGCTTTCGGTGATCGGGCAATAACGCCCGGTATCTATGCTGATTACAGCGCGTAATTAGAGAATAAGCGGTACATATACATAGGCCTTCCTGAGGTGCCATAGTGAAACTGTGTCGTTAGCATCTGTTTTTCAGAAAGGTAGAGCAGGTATTTTCGACAAGATACGCAAGATATACCGATGGCGTTTGCCAGCATTTTCGTAGAGAATGCCTGGTCTTGGTTGCTTTTGATCCAAGCACATACGATGTTTAATGTCCCGCTCGTTAGCCCTTTGGGTAATGCACGTGATGCTGTTGGGATTAAAGCTGATTTATCTCTCGCCCATTGTCTATACACCGCTAATTTTTCCCGATAGGCACTTAAATTATGCTCAAGCCGGGTGAATTGAAAAGGCGCTAATAAGTAATCAACCATGCGGTGAGCATACGGTTCATTCTTTTTGTTGAAGGCATGATAATTTTTCCTGGAAGAGACAAGCATGATATGCACATGGTCATTCTCCTCACAGATCTCGGAAAGTAAGCTGACTTCACGGGTATGGGGGATGCTTTGATTGAGTAGCACAAGGTCGACCTTATGTTCATCCTGCGCTAAGAAACATTTTGCTTGTATGAGCGAAGAGGCTATTCCCGAGCAGTTAAATCCGCGAACATGGTTGACGTAGAGCCGGTTTAATTCTGCGGCCGGCCTATTATCATCAACAATCAGTACATTAATCACTGTATCTTGTCTCCATTTACACGATGACAGGCGTGCAAGCGGCACGCCTGTCATCGTTTCGATTTTTTATTTATAAATCAGCTGGGTTTTGTTTCTGCCATCACCAATATTGTTTCCTCTTCGGAATGGTCATAATCGTCTTCCAGTTTGGCAACGACAGCGGTAGCGATACCATTCCCAATGACGTTGGTCGCTGTACGCCCCATATCAAGGAACTGATCGATACCAATGATGAGCAAAATGCCCGCTTCCGGTAAATTGAACATCGGTAATGTCGCTGCTACGACAACAACGGCTGCACGAGCGACACCTGCCATGCCCTTACTGGTTATCATCAGCGTCAGAAGAATCATGATTTGCTGTGACAGATCCAGATGGATGTTGTACGCCTGAGCGATAAACAGGATGGCAAACGCTTGGTAGATCATCGAACCCACAAGATTAAACGAATACCCTAGTGGTAGAACGAAACTGGTGATTTTCTTCGGCACGCCAAAGGTATCGAGTGCATCCATGGTTTTAGGATAGGCCGCTTCACTGCTTGCGGTAGCAAAGGCCAGCATGCACGGTTCGCGTAACAATCGCGCCAAATTCCACGTTGCATTTTTACCCAGAAACAAGGCGCCGACGCCCAGCATCAATGCCCACAACAGCAGTAGACCGAGGTAAAACTCACCAATCAATTTACCAAAATCAAACAGCAGGCCCATTCCTTGTGTTGTGATCGACGATGCGAGTGAGGAGAAGACAGCAAGTGGAGCCAAGCGCATCACGTAGTCTGTGATACGAAACATTACTTTGGCCAATTCTTCAACCATCTTTTCCATGACTACGCCATGCTTACTTTGCCCTTTGACGTAAGCTAACGCAGAACCAAAAAACAATGAGAACACCAGAATCTGTAAGATCTCATTATTTGCCATGGCTTCGACGATGCTGCGTGGGAAGATATGGCTAATAAAGCTTTTCAGCGTAAAGCCTGTCACGTTCATCCCAGTATCGATTGTGGCCGTTGCCGCCGGGATCTCCAGGTTCATACCGACGCCTGGTTGAAATATGTTTGCGAACAGAATACCGATGAACAGTGAAACGAGAGAGGCGCTGACAAACCACATCATGGCTTTTAAACCAATGCGTCCTACCGATGAGGAATTTCCCATGCTGGCTAATCCTGAAACCAGAGTGGCAAATACCAGTGGCGCGATGATCATTTTGATCAGACGTAGGAATACATCGGTGATAAGGTTGAAATATGAAGCAATATTTTTTGCTTCATCAATACGCAGGTACGAGTGGCAAGCCCCACCGACGATAATACCTAGGATAATCGCCAGTACGATATAAAACAGCAATCTATTTTTTTTCATTCTAGGGAACCTTTTAGGGTGAAGTAATCAGGGCAATAACGTATCTCTGCAATATTTTTCAATATATTATGATGGGGCATTTTTGTTGCCCTCTATATTGCCTCACTGAGGTAAGCAGGTTGATGCTATATAATAACCATGGGTTGTACCTTGCCGTTTATGATAAGGGTAAAATGATTATGCTAAAGAATAGGAAAGTGAAAGCCGCGTGATAACGTATCTGCAATTAGATGCGGTAGTTTGTATCAACCTATTTGCTTTATGGCCTCTTGTAGGCATCTCTTCATCAGTAAATAGAAATATCGCCTATGCAGAGATTAATATGACAATCGTTGAATGCAGTCTAGTGGAACGTACAGGGGTAAAATGGGCAATTTATCACTAATTAATAGTTTCTAATGAAGAGATGTAGCGAAAATGTATCTAAGTGAAAAAGGTAATCTGATAATAAAGTGATAGGTAACCAGTAGGCATAACCATATGGTGGTATATATCTGCGGTTGCGGTGAGGGGTACGGAAAGATTCCGCATACCTATAAGGTATGCGGATTAACACAGGGATCAGAAGAAGGTTAACACACGCAGATTGACACGGTCGTCATCGGGTTCGCCGCTTTGTTTACCTCGTGCATATTCAACGGAGACCATTGCGCTGTTCGGGCTGGCTATCTGGCTGGTACTCAGGCGTAAGCCTACCCCGTAAGCGCTACCGTGCACGTCTTTTTGTTCTAACGCTGTTGGTTTTGAGAGCCCAACGGTTCCCAGTGAGCCAAAGGCGTACGGCATCAGTGCATTGCCAAAGGTCGGTGCCCAGGAAAAAGCGCCCAATGGCTGTGGCAGGCCCACCTCGGCGCGCCCGATCAACGCACTGTCACCGCTCATCGTGCCGGAATCGAAAGCAGAGATCCAACTAGAGCCACCCATAGAGACCTGTTCAGAGGAGGGCAACACGTTGTTGAATGCCGTTTGTGCCAACCCCGCCAGAGAGAGCTGCACCTTGCCATCAGCCAACCCCTGGCTGTAGTTCATGGTCAACTCCAGTTTTTGAAAATCGGGTTTGGCACCGTCTTTGCTCATGGGGAGGTCAACGTTTCCCTTTCTGGCACCAAGACCATCTATACCGAAAGAGGCGGTCAGGGAGGATGAAAAACGGGAAGCGTAATCCGTCGTGACATCGAGCGACTGCGTCACACGCAAGATACGGAGCTTATCTTGTGTGTAAGGAATATCGAGGCTGTTGAGTTGCAGATTTTGCTGCTCATTCTGGATATCAAAAGCCATCAGCGTCGAGGTGTTGATATCACGGGCGCGCAGCCAATGGTATCCCACGCGGGTTGAGAAACGGTGGTACTGATCGCGGGTGGTAACGGCCGTTTCTGATGTCGGTTTGGTGCGGCTATCAACCCCTTCAAGGTTTAGCCAGAAACCGTCGGTGCCCAAAGGAACGACAAGCCCAAGCGCGAACTGGCGGCTACGCGGTTCGCTGTCCATGATGGCATCGTCGCCGCGTGGATAACCGTTCATACGCACATAGAGCTGATCGCCCAGGCCGGTCATGTTGTTGATCTCTCCACCGACGCCGAGCGAATACTTGCCAAGCTCATCAGACTGCCCGTTATCGAGTGAGACGCTCCCGGTGATAGGGCTATAACGTCCATCGACGATTAACACGGTTGAGCCCGGTTTGCTGCCCGGTTGCAGGGTGGATTTGAGCATGACGCCCGGTGTATCGCCCGCTAGCAGTAAACGGCGTTCGAGCATGTTACGTGTAAGGTGTTTTTCTCCCACAAGTGGAGCCAGCACGCTTTCCATACGGCGGCGCGCCGTGATCGGAAAAGCGGAAGCATCGATTTTTTCAATAAAGCCATCGGTGATAATGACCCTTAGCGGTGCACCGTCATTAATTTGCTGAGGCGGCAAAGTGACGCGCGTTAGCAGATAACCAGCCTTGGCATACGCGGCTTCCAACTCGCGTGCCGCCGCAAATAGCGAAGCCGCCGAGACTCTCTTGCCTTTCAGCGTGGACTCAATGCGTGCCGTTTCTTGTGCCAGTTCAGGGTAGCCGCCTTCCACGATGATGCCTGAGGGTACAACGTACAACTGTTCTGAACCTTGCGGCGCATGCAGACCGGTGGTTGCGGGCAAAGTTACCCGCCCGCTGTCCCGTTGCTGCACTGGGGCATAACTGGGTTGCGCTAATTGGCCCGCTGAGGGCGCAGCTGATGCTGCGTTTGTGCTGAGGCCGATACCGATGCACAGGCTGAGCAGCGTCGGTGACAAAAATGCTGGTGAAAATAAAGATGATACTCGCATTAAAAATCTCTTCTTATTATTTGCCTGAGCAAGAAAGTGCGTAGTCCGCGCCTAACATACATACCGCGCCTGCAAGGCGAGGCTCGACAGTGGCCATAATGTCATTATTGGCACTGCTGCCCGCCGTTTGCCCCGGTGCCGTTTGGGCTGTTGTGGTATCGTGCGTAACAACCATGCTTGAGCCTGTGAGCTGTTGCGTCAGGGTTGGTGCCGCGAAACGGTTACCAATATTGGCTGCGAGCGGTAAATCAGTGGGGATTGGCAGATCGACGGTTAATGCGCCATCCACATAAGTAATGTTGTAGTTGGCAAGGCGATCGCCCAGCGCATTTTCAGCCACTACAGCATATTCCCCCACCGCTGCTGAACGATCGGCTCCTGAACTCGAGACGGTTACCGACTCGACGGTATCCCCGTTCAACAGACCAGTAGCCTGATAGCCGAGCGTTGCGGTTTGACCATAAAGCTTGCTGGCGTTGTCGGCGCTGATGGTGAGTGCCGCTGGGGTGACAGTCAGCGCACCGTTGTGGTAGCTGATGGTGTAATTACCCAGCGCGCTGCCGGTGGCATTACTGGCGGTGATGCCGTAGCTGCCGACGTTAGCGCTGGCGGTGTTACCCGCGCTGGTCAGGGTTACCCCATCAACCGTATCGCCGTTCACCAGACCTGCTGTGGAATAACCCAGACTTGCCGTGTTGCCGTAGATCTTGCTGGCGTTGTCGGCGCTGATGGTCAGTGCTGCCGGTGTTACAGTCAGGGTGCCATTGTTGTAGCTGATGGTGTAGTTACCCAGACCGGCCCCCGTTGCGCTGCTGGCCGTGATGCCGTAACTGCCGACATTAGCCGTTGCCGCGTTACCGGCGCTGGTCAGTGTCAGCCCGCTAACCGCATCGCCGTTCACCAGCCCCACAGTGGAATAGCCGAGGTTAGCGCTATTACCGTAGATCTTGCTGGCGTTTTCAGCGCTGATGGAGAGTGCCGCCGGAGTGACCGTCAGCGTACCGTTGTTGTAGCTGATGGTGTAGTTATCCAGGCCGGTGCCCGTTGCGTTGCTGGCCGTGATGCCGTAGCTGCCGACATTGGCCGTTGCCGCGTTACCCGCGCTGGTCAGCGTCAGCCCGTTAACCGTATCGTCGTTCACCAGACCCTCAGTGGTATAACCGAGGTTGGCGCTGTTGCCGTAGATCTTGCTGGCGTTGTCTGCGCTGATGGTCAGCGCGGCTGGCGTGACGGTCAGGGTGCCGTTATTGTAACTGATGGTGTAGTTACCAAGCGCTGTACCGGTCGCGTTGCTGGCGGTGATGCCGTAGCTGCCGACAGTGGCGCTGGTGGCGTTACCGGCGCTGGTCAGCGTCAGTCCGTCCACCGTATCGCCGTTCACCAGACCTGCTGTGGAATAACCCAGATTTGCCGTGTTGCCGTAGATTTTGCTGGCGTTGTCGGCGCTGATGGTGAGTGCGGCTGGCGTGACGGTCAGGGTGCCATTGTTGTAGCTGATGGTGTAGTTACCCAGACCGGTCCCCGTTGCGTTGCTGGCCGTGATGCCGTAACTGCCGACATTAGCCGTTGTCAGGTTACCGGCGCTGGTCAGCGTCAGTCCGTCCACCGTATCACCGTTCACCAGACCCGCTGTGGAATAACCCAGATTTGCCGTGTTGCCGTAGATTTTGCTGGCGTTGTCGGCGCTGATGGTGAGTGCGGCTGGCCGTGACGGTCAGGGTGCCATTGTTATAGCTAATGGTGTAGTTACCCAGACCAGTACCCGTTGCGTTGCTGGCGGTCCCCGTTGCGTTGCTGGCGGTGATGCCGTAGCTGCCGACAGTGGCGCTGGTGGCGTTACCCGCGCTGGTCAGGGTTACCCCATCAACCGTATCGCCGTTCACCAGACCCGCTGTTGAATAACCCAGATTTGCCGTGTTGCCGTAGATCTTGCTGACGTTGTCGGCGCTGATGGAGAGTGCCGCCGGCGTGACGGTCAGGGTGCCATTGTTATAGCTAATGGTGTAGTTACCCAGACCAGTACCCGTTGCGTTGCTGGCGGTGATGCCGTAGCTGCCGACAGTGGCGCTGGTGGCGTTACCCGCGCTGGTCAGGGTTACCCCATCAACCGTATCGCCGTTCACCAGACCCGCTGTTGAATAACCCAGATTTGCCGTGTTGCCGTAGATCTTGCTGACATTGTCGGCGCTGATGGAGAGTGCCGCCGGGGTGACGGTCAGGGTGCCATTGTTATAGCTAATGGTGTAGTTACCCAGACCGGTCCCCGTTGCGTTGCTGGCGGTGATGCCGTAGCTGCCGACAGTGGCGCTGGTGGCGTTACCCGCGCTGGTCAGGGTTACCCCATCAACCGTATCGCCGTTCACCAGACCCGCTGTTGAATAACCCAGATTTGCCGTGTTGCCGTAGATCTTGCTGACATTGTCGGCGCTGATGGAGAGTGCCGCCGGGGTGACGGTCAGGGTGCCATTGTTATAGCTAATGGTGTAGTTACCCAGACCAGTACCCGTTGCGTTGCTGGCCGTGATACCGTAGATCCCCACATTGGCTGTCGCAGTATTTCCTGGGCTGGTCAAATTCACCGACGTGATGCTATCGCCATTGATTAACCCTTGTGCGGTATAACCCAGCGAGGCGGTATCACCGTATGTTTTGTCGGCATTACTCGCTCTAATGGTCAATGCGGCGGGCGTAACGTTTGCCCCCAGACTGATGATATTGATAGCCTGCCCTGCAGCGTTGGTAGCACTCAGCCCATCAGTGCTTAATATGTAACTTCCCACGTTATCGGTAAGCTTCAAACCATTGGCAAGACTACCACTTATGGCGTTCCAAAAGCCGACGCCATAATAAGTTGTCGTCGGTGTCGCGCCGTACACAGCATTCTGTGCTACACCTACTGCGCCCGAGACACCAAATAATGTGGGAGCGGTGGACCCGGTAGCGGATCCCCAGACTTTGCTGTCCAGTGCACTAAAGTTACTGGCCACGTTCATCTGTGCGCTGGTCAACCCTGTAATCGATTGGGTGGGTGTCGTGGCTCTTCCTACGCCAGATTGGGCGGTAGTTTCCGTATTCCAATATGAATCACTTATGCTGCCGCCACTACCAGAGGCCACCAATCCGCCAACGCTGAATGTAGACGATGCTGTAATGGTGTTATTGGCATAGCTTCCTGATATCGTGCCAGACTGATTGGACCCGACCAAACCTCCCGCGTAGGCATTCAGGCTAGCATTCATCGTTCCTGTCACATAGCTGTTGAGTACCGAGCCGGAATTCGCTCCGGCCAAGCCACCTAAGTACCCCACCGCACCGCCCATCCCAGAGCCTTTTACGCTGCCGGATGAATAGCTTTGCGTAATTTTGCTGCCACTGGCGTTATTACCAACCAAACCCCCCGTATACTGCAAGCCATTGCCTGCTGTACCGGAAAGATCGAGAGCACCATCAAAGTAGCTTTGTAGAATGTCTTTGTTGTTTTGGCCAACCACCCCACCCCAATAAGACCAATTGGAACTGTATATCGCACTGATGGTAGCGCCAGAGTGGGTGTATTTTATCGTCCCGGTATTTTGTCCAACCACGCCACCCATGTAAGCGCCTGCGGTAGAGGAGCGCGTCATACTGCCATCTACCGACGCATAGGCAACCGTCCCGGTGTTAAACCCTGCCAGCAAGCCTGCATAGAATGTTGCGGAGGAAGACCCCGTTAACTGGGCAGCCGTCAGCGCGATATTTCTGATGGTCCCCATATTGTAGCCAAACAGCCCCACATAGGTGTCTGCACTGTTGATGTTCAAATTCGAGATAGTGTTGCCAAGGCCGGTGAAGATACCGCTAAACGCCGCGCCTTGTGATGTGCCGACCAGTGCATTGCTGTAAGTGGTACCGTTGGCATTCACGTTCTGCGCCAGTGCATAACGCCCCGACAACCCAGTGGTGTCGATGGCATCCAACTGTGCCATCGAGCGTATCAATGTGTAATTCTGACCACCGATAGAGAGTGAGGAATTGGCACCAGAGAGGGTGATGGACTTGCCCGATAGCAACGTATAGTCTTTCCCACTACCGTAATTCAGTGCCAAACCTGCATTGGTACCGGTGGCAACAATATTGCCGTTAAGGGCAATGTTTCCTGCTGCTGCCAGCGTTAAGGTGGTATCGGCGGACCAGCCAATATTGCTGGCAACGGTAATATCGCCGTTTTGAGTTCCTGTTGTACCGGTAGAAACGGTCACATTGGCTGACGCCAGGGCATTTTGCAGCGTATTGACATTGATGACGCTATCATCAGTGCTGGCGTTGAATCCCGTGCCGTTGTCGGCAGTTGAGGAGATAACCACATTGTGGGGATCGAGCAACAGGTTACCGTATTTACCACTGTCGGCGGAAAGATCGGTTTTTCCCGTGTACGCCAGTTTCGCTTTGCCTGAGACTTCGACTTCGCCGCCAGTCCCCGTACCCGCGCCACGCGCACTGATTTTGCCGTTAAAGGTTGTGTGATTATCTGACCACACCACGACGTTACCGCCGTTACCCTGTGCTGTTGCATCGGCTTTTACCGTGGTCGCGGCATTAAGCGTTGTGGTCGTGGCGCGCTGCGTGCTGCCTTTTCCTTGACGTTCACCGCCAATATTGACCGTGCCACCGCCCGTTTTACCGGAGACATCTACCTTGGCCCCCGCCAGGACAATCGAATCGCCGGTAATGTTCACCTTACCGCCATTGCCTTGCGACGAAGTGGCGGTCACGGTGCCCGATACGGTAACGTTGCCCCCTTCGCCGCCGCCAATGGTGATCGCGCCATTTTGGCCGCCCACGCTGTTGGCTTCGACCACGCCAGAGAGATTGATGGCATTGCGGACTGCATTACGCGCGGTGGCAGCCGTCATGATAACGGCTCCGCCGTTGGCCGATACCGTCCCGTTATTCTGAATTAATGCCTCTTTCACACCGGAAGTGCTTGGTACGGCAACCTGGAGGAAACCATCACCAGAGAGATCGAGCGTCGCTTTCTCGGCGGCACCCAAACCCACTTTGCCTACCGGTACATTGATAAGCCCGTCATTTTTTACGCTCCCCCCCATCAAGGCCGCATACCCACCGCGCCCTACACTGACGACTCCGGCATTACTTACCTCTGCCGCGTTTCCGTTTCCGGTAAACTGCCGTTTCCCTTTAAGGAAATCCTCATCGTTGATGTCCAGCGTTGAGGCGACAAACCCGCCGCCCACTTTTACCGTACCGGTGGAGGTAATCGCGATACCATTAGGGTTAATCAGGTAAACCTGCCCGTTCCCGGTGACCGCGCCAGCGATCGACGAGCGCGTGGAGCCAGTTACCCTATTGAGGATCGCAGAGGAACTGCTTGGTTGGATAAAGTTAACAGATTGGCCTTGACCGACAGAGAAACTATTCCAGTTAACAATGGCCGTATTGGATTGTTGAGTGACCGTCATCGCATTGCCGTTTCCGCCAATCGACACGTTACCCGCTGCGACCGTGGCACCGCCAGGCAATTCCCCGCCCAGTGTAGGGGCAGCGATTGCGGTGCTTACCAAAAGTGCGATGATACGTTTATTAAACCTGGCGTTAATTTTGCTGTGCTGCGCATAACAAGATGTTACTGAAAAAGGTGATGTCATCGGCATCATTCCTAAAAATAGTGATAGTTGTAAATTCCGTTTCCTTATTAGCACACTCTAAATTTACGGTAAATTTACATTTTTATTCATTGGGGTGCAAAGTGAGCTAGTGAACGGAGCATAAGGATTAAATGCTGTATTTTCTGGTTTAAATGGTGTGTATCACTAGGAAATGGAGCGTTTTTTTCTATTTAAGATTCTTAAAAAAAGAGATATGACTTAGGTGCTGTTTTTTCAGCGTTTTTGCGCTGTATTAAGACGTTTTTCTCTGTTTTTTAGCAGTGCGCGGCGGGCTGTTTTTCAAGGGTTGACAACTGTCTTTTCTTTTCAATAGAATAGACAAAGATTTCAGATCTTGTCCTCGCATCATCTCTGATTGATAGCTTGCTTTTTCACGGTTGGCGGCGTACTATTTGCCACGTTTTCGGACGCGGGGTGGAGCAGCCTGGTAGCTCGTCGGGCTCATAACCCGAAGGTCGTCGGTTCAAATCCGGCCCCCGCAACCAAATCACTTCTTTCGCTTAAGTTTTTTTTCAAATGAACTGTGAGTGGCGGTTATGACACCCACAGCGGATTTTTTGAAAAAATCCTTGCGAGAAGTAATACCGCAGCCTGTTGCGGTATATAGGGTCCAGTTGCATAAAGCCCCGATATTTCGGGGTTTTTTGTTATTTGGCAACAACATGACTGGGCTTTTAGCCCTTTTTTTATGTCTTGGGGGTGGGCTTGTCCACATTAGAACAGAAATTGACAGCGATGATCTCGGCACCCGTTGAAGCATTAGGCTACGAATTGGTGGGCGTTGAGTTTGTCCGTGGTCGCCAATCGACGCTGCGTATCTATATTGATAGTGAAGACGGCATCACAGTTGATGATTGTGCTGATGTCAGCCACCAGGTGAGTGCGGTGCTGGATGTTGAAGATCCCATTACGGTTGCCTATAACCTGGAAGTGTCATCACCTGGCTTGGATCGTCCTTTATTCATCGCAGAACATTACGTGCGTTTCCTCGGCGAAGAAGTGACCCTGGTGCTGCGCATGGCGGTACAAAACCGTCGTAAATGGGCGGGAGTTATCAAATCCGTTGAAGGTGAGATGATTACCGTAACAGTGGAAGGCAAAGATGAAGTGTTCGCACTGAGCAACATCCAGAAGGCGAACCTGGTACCCCACTTTTAAAGTTTGGATGAGGCAACTAGGATGAACAAAGAGATTCTGGCTGTTGTTGAAGCAGTTTCCAACGAAAAAGCCGTTCCGCGCGAAAAAATTTTTGAAGCACTGGAAACTGCGCTAGCGACAGCGACAAAGAAAAAATACGAACAGGAAATTGACGTTCGGGTTTGCATCGATCGCAAAACCGGTGATTTCGATACGTTTCGCCGCTGGGTTGCTGTCAACGAAGTGACGCAACCAACGCGTGAAATCACGTTGGAAGCGGCTCAGTTTGAAGATCCGTCTCTCGGTCTTGGCGACTATGTTGAAGATCAGATCGAATCCGTGACGTTTGACCGTATCACCACACAAACGGCCAAACAGGTTATCGTACAGAAAGTACGTGAAGCTGAACGTGCCATGGTGGTCGATCAGTTCCGTGAGCAGGAAGGCGATATTGTCACTGGCGTGGTTAAAAAAGTGAACCGCGACAACATTTCGTTGGATCTGGGCAACAACGCAGAAGCGGTGATTGGCCGTGAAGATATGCTGCCGCGTGAAAATTTCCGTCCGGGCGACCGTATTCGCGGCGTGCTGTACTCAGTAAGACCGGAAGCGCGTGGCGCACAGCTGTTTGTCAGCCGCTCGCGCCCTGAGATGCTGGTGGAACTGTTCCGCATCGAAGTGCCGGAAATTGGCGAAGAAGTTATCGAGATCAAAGCGGCTGCCCGCGATCCAGGTTCTCGCGCTAAGATCGCGGTGAAAACTAATGACAAGCGTATTGACCCGGTCGGTGCGTGCGTCGGTATGCGCGGTGCGCGCGTACAAGCGGTTTCCAGCGAACTGGGTGGCGAGCGCATTGATATCATTCTGTGGGATGATAACCCGGCGCAGTTCGTTATCAATGCCATGGCACCGGCTGACGTGGTCTCCATCGTTGTCGATGAAGACAACTGCACCATGGATATCGCCGTGGAGTCCGGCAACCTGGCACAGGCGATTGGCCGTAACGGGCAGAATGTGCGCCTGGCATCTCAACTGCTGAAACAGCACCGTTCGGATGACCGCTGGGAACTGAACGTGATGACCGTGGAAGACTTGCAAGGCAAGCACCAAGCTGAAGCACACGCCGCGATCGACGTATTTACCAAGCACCTGGGTATCGACGAAGAGTTTGCCACCGTGCTGGTTGAAGAAGGGTTCTCCTCACTGGAAGAACTGGCCTATGTGCCTATCAAGGAACTCCAGGAGATCGATGGTCTGGATGAGGAAACCATCGAAGCACTGCGTGAACGCGCCAAAGCGGCATTGACCACATTGGCGTTGGCGCAGGAAGAGAGCCGTGGCGGTGGCCAACCGGCGGAAGATTTGCTCAGTTTACCGGGTTTACCGCGCGAGTTGGCGTTCACTCTCGCCGCGCGTGGAGTATGTACGCTGGAAGATCTTGCTGAGCAGGGCGTTGACGACCTGACAGATATTGAAGGGCTGAACGATGAGAAGGCCGGTGAGTTGATCATGGCCGCCCGTAATATCTGCTGGTTCGGCGACGAAAACGAATAACGACACTGTAGCAGGAAAGGAACAGCATGACAGAAGTGACCATACAATCGCTGGCCGTAGAGATTCAGACTCCGGTAGACCGCCTGATACAGCAGTTTGCTGATGCGGGAATTACCAAGTCTGCATCGGATAACGTGTCCCAGCAGGAAAAAGAGACGCTGCTGGCGCATTTGAACCGCGAACGCGGTTCTGCGGCCGGTAAGTTGACTCTGCAACGTAAAACGCGTAGCACCTTGAATATTCCGAGCACTGGCGGAAAAAGTAAATCAGTGCAGATTGAAGTCCGCAAAAAACGCACGTATGTTCAGCGCGATCCGCTGAGCAGTCAGCAGGCTGAAGAAGAAGAGCGTGCACGGCAGGAAGCGGAAGAACTGGCTCAACGTGAAGCTGAAGAGCAGGCCCAACGCGAAGCTGAAGCAAAAGCTCAGCGTGAGGCGGCTGAAAAAGCGAAACGTGAAGCTGAAGAGCAAGCCAAGCGAGAGGCCGCTGAAAAAGCCAAGCGTGACGCAGCGGAAAAAGACAAATTGAGCAATCATCAAAATACCAGTATGACGAAATCTGTTCCGGCCACAGAGAAAGCCCGCCGTGAGGCCGAGGCTGCTGAGCTGAAGCGCAAGACTGAAGAAACGGCCCGCCTGAAGGTTGAGGAAGATGCACGCCGCGTTGCTGAAGAAGCACGCCGTATGGCGGAAGAGAATGCCGCCAAATGGGCCAGCGAGACGCCGAGCAGTGAAGAAGAGGATAGCACTGACTATCACGTAACCACTTCTCACCATGCCCGCGTTGCAGAAGACGAAAACGATCGCGAAGTCGAGAGTAATCCTCGTGGCCGCACCCGTAGCGCCAAAGTCACCAAGCAGAAGAAAGGCAACCGCCTGTCTGAAAGCAAGGCTGACCGTGAAGAAGCGCGTGCTGCTACTCGCGGTGGCAAAGGCAAACGTAAACCTAGCTCGTTGCAGCAGGGCTTTAACAAGCCGGTGCAAGCGGTTAACCGTGACGTGATGATCGGTGAAACCATTACCGTTGCCGAGTTGGCGAACAAGATGGCGGTGAAAGGCTCTCAGGTCATCAAGGCGATGATGAAGCTGGGTGCCATGGCAACCATCAACCAGGTTATCGATCAGGAAACGGCACAATTAGTGGCCGAAGAGATGGGTCACAAGGTTATCCTGCGTCGTGAAAATGAGCTGGAAGAAGCAGTAATGAGCGACCGTGATATGGGCGTTGCGGCAGAATCGCGCGCACCGGTCGTGACCATCATGGGGCACGTTGACCACGGTAAAACCTCGCTGCTGGATTACATTCGCTCCACCAAAGTGGCAGCGGGCGAAGCGGGTGGGATCACCCAGCATATCGGTGCCTACCACGTTGAAACTGAAAATGGCATGATCACCTTCCTGGATACCCCGGGCCACGCCGCGTTTACCGCGATGCGTGCACGTGGTGCGCAGGCAACGGATATCGTGGTGCTGGTTGTTGCTGCCGATGACGGTGTGATGCCGCAGACCATCGAAGCCGTTCAACACGCCAAAGCGGCCAAGGTGCCGGTGGTGGTTGCGGTCAACAAGATTGACAAGCCAGAAGCCGATCCGGATCGCGTCAAAAATGAACTGACGCAATACGGCATCATCCCGGAAGAATGGGGTGGCGATTGCCAGTTTGTTCCTGTGTCAGCCAAAGCCGGTACCGGCATTGACGATCTGCTTAACGCCATTCTGCTGCAAGCAGAAGTGTTGGAACTGACGGCTGTCCGTAAAGGTATGGCAAGCGGCGTGGTGATTGAATCCTTCTTGGATAAAGGCCGTGGCCCGGTAGCAACGGTACTGGTGCGTGAAGGTACACTCAACAAGGGCGATATCGTGCTGTGCGGTTTTGAGTATGGCCGTGTGCGCGCCATGCGTGATGAACTGGGTCGTGAAATCACCGAAGCGGGTCCGTCCATTCCGGTGGAAATCCTCGGTATGTCCGGTGTTCCGGCTGCGGGTGATGAAGCTACCGTGGTACGTGACGAGAAGAAAGCCCGTGAAGTGGCGCTCTATCGTCAAGGCAAGTTCCGCGAAGTGAAACTGGCACGTCAGCAGAAATCCAAGCTGGAAAACATGTTTGCCAACATGACCGAAGGCGAAGTGTCCGAACTGAACATCGTGATGAAAGCCGACGTTCAGGGCTCCGTAGAAGCGATTGCCGATTCGTTGCAGAAACTCTCCACCGACGAAGTGAAAGTGAAGATTGTCGGTTCCGGCGTAGGTGGGATCACCGAAACCGACGCGACGCTGGCCGCCGCGTCCAACGCGATCATCCTGGGCTTCAACGTTCGTGCCGATGCCTCTGCGCGTCGCGTTGTCGAGGCGGAAAGTCTGGATCTGCGTTACTACTCCGTCATCTATGATCTGATCGACGAAGTGAAGCAGGCGATGAGCGGTATGCTGGCGCCGGAATACAAACAAGAGATCATCGGCCTGGCCGAAGTTCGCGATGTGTTCAAATCACCGAAGTTTGGCGCGATTGCAGGCTGTATGGTGACGGAAGGTATTGTGAAACGTCACAACCCAATCCGCGTGCTGCGTGACAACGTGGTTATCTATGAAGGCGAGCTGGAGTCTCTGCGCCGCTTCAAAGATGACGTTAACGAAGTCCGTAACGGCATGGAATGTGGTATCGGCGTGAAGAACTACAACGACGTGCGCGTTGGCGATAACATCGAAGTGTTCGAAATTATCGAGATCAAACGTACTATCGCCTAACCGATCGGGGCATAGTGAGACGCGCAGCGTCTGCACGTTATATTGACGTATAGGGGGCCTAGTGCCCCCTGATTTTTCCTTGAGGATTCGATTATGGCTAGAGAATTCAGCCGCACTCAGCGCGTGTCGCAAGAGATGCAGAAAGAGATCGCCATTATTCTTCAGCGTGAAGTGAAAGATCCACGCGTTGGCATGGCGACGGTTTCTGGTGTCGACCTGTCTCGCGATTTGGCGTACGCCAAGGTATTTGTGACATTTCTGAACGATAACAAACCCGAGCAAGTGAAAGCGGGTATCAAAGCCTTGCAGGATGCTTCCGGGTTTATTCGTGTACTGCTCGGTAAGGCAATGCGCTTGCGCGTGGTACCGGAATTGACGTTCGCCTACGATAATTCGTTGGTGGAAGGGATGCGGATGTCCAACCTGGTGACCAACGTCTTGCGCAATGATGCCGAGAAGCGTTCTGCCAACGGTGACGACGATCGGGAGGATTGATGAGTCGTCCTCGTCGTCGCGGCCGTGATATCCACGGCGTGTTATTGCTGGATAAACCGCAAGGCGCGTCATCCAACGACGTGCTGCAAAAGGTAAAACGCATTTTTAATGCTAACCGGGCTGGACACACCGGTGCGTTGGATCCGCTGGCTACCGGAATGCTGCCCATTTGCTTGGGCGAGGCCACCAAGTTCTCGCAGTATTTGCTGGATTCAGATAAGCGTTACCGAGTGATTGCTCGTCTTGGGCAGCGTACCGACACCTCTGATGCTGATGGCAATGTGGTGGAAACGCGCGCGGTGGCGTTTACCGAGCAGGCGTTGGCGGATGCGCTGGAAAGTTTTCGTGGCACCACGCAGCAGGTGCCATCGATGTATTCTGCGCTGAAGCATCAGGGTCGCCCGCTGTATGAGTATGCACGTCAGGGTATCACCGTCCCGCGTGAAGCACGTGATATCACCGTGTATGAACTGCTGTTTATTCGCCACGATGCGGATGAGTTGGAGTTGGAAATTCACTGTTCCAAAGGCACCTACATTCGCACCATCATTGACGATCTCGGTGAGAAGCTCGGCTGTGGTGCCCATGTGATTTATCTGCACCGCGTGCAGGTTGCTACTTATCCGGCTGAGCGCATGGTGACATTGGAACAGTTGCAAGCCCTGTCGGCGCAAGCGGAAGGGCAATCCCTTGAAGCGGTTTTGGATCCGCTGCTGATGCCGATGGACAGCCCGGTCAGCAACTATCCTGAAGTGAATTTACCGCTCGCCGTGGCGGGTTATCTCAAGCTCGGGCAGGCCGTTGCGGCGGCGAATGCACCCGCGCAAGGGATGGTACGCATCACTGAAGGTGATGCCCATGCGTTTATTGGTATGGGGATTATCGATGATGCCGGGCGCGTGGCACCCAAGCGTTTGGTGGTCGAATTCTCGGAATAAGGCTTACCGCGTCTGCCTTGCGATCGGCCATGGCTGAGAGTAGAATAGCGCGGCCTATTTTTAATAGGTTACATAGGTCGCTGAATTAGAGATCGGCACCTGTTTTTTTTTATCTATACTGTTTTGGAGTATTACAATGTCTCTAAGCGTTGAAGCTAAAGCAAAAATCGTCGCAGAATTCGGTCGTGGCACTAACGACAGTGGTTCTACCGAAGTGCAGGTTGCCCTGTTGACCGCGCAGATTAACCATCTGCAAGGCCACTTTTCCGAGCACAAAAAGGATCACCACAGCCGTCGTGGTCTGCTGCGTATGGTTTCTCAGCGCCGTAAGCTGCTGGACTACCTGAAGCGTAAAGATGTAGCGCGTTATGCTACCCTGATCGAGCGTCTGGGTCTGCGTCGCTAATCTGGCGAGTTTCAGTGGAAAGGGGCCTTATTGGGCCCCTTTCTTCTAGGAAGTGCTTGCAAAACAGAGTAATGTATTACCGACTTTGTCGTCGCCGTTCGCTACAGAGGTTCGCGCGGCTAATGAGAAACTTTATGTCCCTTTCTGGACCCGCTCCAGCAGGACGTGAGGGTTGTCATTAGTCGCGAGGATGTAGTGAGATGGTTTGTAATCAACGGGAAGACGCCATGCCGAACACAATGACATCGGCTGGCATCTGGTAAACCCGAGAATGATAAACCCTGAGTAAAGGATATTATTTTGCTAAATCCTATCGTACGTAAGTTTCAATACGGTCAGAACACCGTCACGCTCGAAACGGGCATGATGGCACGTCAGGCCACTGCTGCCGTTATGGTGAGCATGGATGACACCGCCGTTTTCGTTACCGTTGTCGGTGCGAAAAAAGCGAAGTCAGGTCAGGATTTCTTTCCGCTGACGGTTAACTATCAAGAGCGTACATACGCTGCGGGCCGCTTCCCTGGTGGGTTCTTCCGTCGTGAAGGCCGTCCGAGCGAAGGCGAAACTCTGATTTCTCGTCTGATCGACCGCCCAATCCGTCCGCTGTTCGCTGATGGCTTTGTTAACGAAGTGCAGGTTATCGCAACGGTGGTTTCTGTAAACCCGCAGATCAACCCGGATATCGTGGCGATGATCGGTGCGTCTGCTGCGCTGAGCCTGTCCGGTCTGCCGTTTAATGGACCGATTGGTGCTGCTCGCGTTGGCTACATCAACGACCAGTTTGTGCTGAACCCGACCATTGACGAACTGAAACAGAGCCGTCTGGATCTGGTGGTTGCCGGTACGCAGGGCGCGGTGTTGATGGTGGAATCCGAAGCGGATCTGCTGAGCGAAGACCAAATGTTGGGTGCTGTGGTGTTTGGCCATGAGCAGCAACAAGTCGTTATCGACAATATCAATGAATTGGTAAAAGAAGCGGGTAAACCGCGCTGGGATTGGCAGGCACCTGCCGTAAACGTTGCGCTGTTGGAACAAGTAAAAGCCTTGTCTGAAGCGCGTCTGGGCGATGCTTACCGCATTACCGAGAAGCAAGAGCGTTACACCCAGATCGATGCCATCAAAGCCGACGTTGAAGCGCAACTGCTGGCTGCTGATGAAACGCTGGATGCCGGTGAAATTCAGGACATCCTGGGTAGCATCGAGAAAAACGTAGTGCGCAGCCGCGTATTGCGTGGTGAACCGCGTATCGATGGCCGTGAAAAAGACATGATCCGTGCGCTGGATGTGCGTACTGGCGTGCTGCCGAGAACCCACGGTTCTGCATTATTCACTCGTGGTGAAACACAGGCGCTGGTAACGGCGACGCTGGGCACCGAACGTGATGCACAGAATATCGATGGATTGACCGGTGAAACCACCGATCGTTTCCTGCTGCACTACAACTTCCCTCCGTACTCTGTGGGTGAAACCGGTATGGTTGGCTCGCCGAAGCGTCGTGAAATTGGTCACGGTCGTTTGGCGAAACGTGGTGTGCTGGCCGTGATGCCTACCGCTGCTCAGTTCCCGTACACGGTGCGTGTGGTTTCTGAAATCACAGAATCCAACGGCTCTTCTTCCATGGCTTCTGTCTGTGGTGCCTCTCTGGCGCTGATGGACGCTGGCGTGCCGATCAAAGCCGCCGTTGCGGGTATCGCAATGGGTCTGGTGAAAGAAGGCGATAACTTTGTGGTGCTGTCCGATATTCTGGGTGACGAAGATCACCTGGGCGACATGGACTTCAAAGTAGCGGGTAGTCGTGAAGGCGTTACCGCACTGCAAATGGACATCAAGATCGAAGGCATCACCCGTGAAATCATGCAGGTTGCACTGAATCAGGCTAAGGGTGCGCGTCTGCACATTCTGGGCGTGATGGAACAGGCTATCGGCGCGCCGCGTGGCGATATTTCTCAGTTTGCTCCGCGTATTCACACCATCAAGATCAGCGTCGACAAGATCAAAGACGTGATCGGTAAAGGTGGTTCTGTGATCCGTGCGCTGACCGAAGAAACGGGCACCACCATTGAGATCGAAGATGACGGTACGGTGAAAATCGCCGCCACCGACGGCGAGAAGGCACGTCATGCCATTCGTCGTATCGAAGAGATCACCGCAGAGATCGAAGTCGGTCGTGTTTACCAGGGTAAGGTAACGCGTATCGTTGATTTCGGCGCGTTCGTTGCCATTGGCGGCGGCAAAGAAGGTCTGGTACACATCTCTCAAATCGCTGACAAGCGCGTTGAGAAAGTCACTGACTACCTGCAAATGGGTCAGGAAGTTCCGGTTAAAGTACTGGAAGTTGACCGTCAGGGCCGTGTGCGTTTGAGTATCAAGGAAGCAACTGCTCAGCCTCAGGATGCCGCTGCTACAGCGCCTTCTGAGGAAGAATAACAGCCGGTTTGCTGTTGTTTTGCCACTCCCCGCTTTGCGGGGAGTTGGGCATTTTGTGCGGCGCGGATAGCCTCACATTGAGCGTGCGGGGACAGGATGTTCATCCAATGTTTGTCTTCGGGAGTGGGAAATGAAGCCTTTCTTACGCTGGTGTTATGTTGCGACAGCACTTATGCTGGCAGGATGCAGCAACACGGATTGGCGTAAAAACGCAGTATTGGCAATTCCAGTGCAGCCTGCTTTACAGCAGGAAGTCATTTTGGCGCGCATGGAACAAATTCTTGCCAGTCGGGCGTTAACCGATGATGAACGCGCACAGCTATTATATGAGCGCGGAGTGCTGTATGATAGTCTCGGACTGAGAGCGTTAGCGCGTAATGATTTTTCACAGGCGCTATCAATCCGTCCGGATATGCCGGAAGTGTTTAACTATCTCGGCATTTATTTAACGCAGGCAGGCAATTTTGATGCTGCCTATGAAGCGTTTGATTCTGTACTAGAGCTTGATCCAACTTACAATTATGCGCGTTTGAACCGGGGCATCGCCTTGTATTATGGCGGTCGTTACCTGTTAGCGCAGGATGATCTGCTGGCGTTTTATCGAGACGATCCGAACGATCCTTTCCGTACGTTATGGCTGTACTTGGCTGAACGGGAGATAGATCCCAATGCTGCCAAAGCCGCGCTGAAGAAGCGTTATGACAGTGCAGAAAGAGGTCCTTGGGGATGGAATATTGTCGAATTCTACCTGGGTAACATCAGTGAAGCTGTGC
Organism: Candidatus Symbiopectobacterium sp. NZEC135; assembly: GCF_025962695.1. NCBI lineage: Bacteria > Pseudomonadati > Pseudomonadota > Gammaproteobacteria > Enterobacterales > Enterobacteriaceae > Symbiopectobacterium > Candidatus Symbiopectobacterium sp. NZEC135. Next base: position 44,766 of record NZ_JAGFPF010000020.1, read on the forward strand.
TGATGGAGCGCCTGAAGGCAGAAGCAACGGATAACACTTCGCTCGCTGAGCATCTCAGTGAAACTGACTTCTATTTAGGTAAGCACTACCTAAGTCTGGGGGACAAGAACAACGCCATGGCGCTGTTCAAGCTGACGGTTGCCAACAACGTACATAACTTTGTTGAGCACCGCTATGCATTGTTGGAATTGGCATTGTTAGGCCAAGAGCAAGACGACCTATCAGGATCGGACCAGCAATAGCTGACGAACGTAATCAGCCGGGAACCATTGTTTCCATCGTCTTAACGGGCGAGGGCTTTTTTGTTCGTTTTTTAATCTAATTTGAGCCGGTTCACACTTTTCAATGAAAATGACTGAGTATTTTCTCGACAAGTTACGTGTAGACTGGCCGCCATTTCACTATGAGGCACGTTTACATGGCAGAGTTTGAAACCTCTTTTGCTGACCTGGGGCTGTCCGCTCCTATTTTGAATGCACTGTCGGATCTGGGATATGAGAAGCCCTCTCCCATCCAGGCAGAATGTATTCCCCATTTGCTTAATGGTCGCGACGTTCTGGGTATGGCCCAGACCGGTAGCGGCAAGACGGCAGCGTTTTCATTACCGCTGCTGCACAATCTCAAGCCTGAACTTAAAGCGCCGCAAATGCTGGTGCTGGCACCGACCCGTGAGTTGGCGGTGCAGGTGGCTGAAGCCTGTAATGATTTCTCTAAACACATGCACGGTGTGAGCGTGGTAGCGCTCTATGGCGGCCAGCGCTACGACGTTCAATTGCGCGCGCTGCGCCAGGGTGCACAAATTGTAGTGGGTACTCCGGGACGTCTGCTGGATCACCTGAAGCGCGGTACGTTGGATCTCTCCAACCTGAGCGGTCTGGTACTGGATGAAGCGGACGAAATGTTGCGTATGGGCTTCATTGACGATGTTGAAAACATCATGGCCCAGATCCCGGCTCAGCACCAAACGGCGCTGTTCTCGGCAACCATGCCAGAGGCGATTCGCCGTATTACGCGCCGCTTTATGAAAGATCCGCAGGAAGTGCGCATCCAATCAAGCGTGACGACGCGCCCGGATATCAGCCAGAGCTACTGGACGGTGCACGGCATGCGTAAGAACGAAGCGCTGGTGCGTTTCCTGGAAGCGGAAGATTTTGACGCCGCCATTATTTTCGTGCGTACCAAGAACGCCACGCTGGAAGTGGCTGAAGCCCTGGAGCGTAGCGGGTATAACAGCGCGGCGCTGAACGGCGACATGAACCAGGCTCTGCGTGAGCAGACGCTGGAGCGCCTGAAAGATGGTCGTCTGGATATTCTGATCGCCACTGACGTTGCAGCACGTGGTCTGGATGTGGAACGTATCAGTCTGGTGGTGAACTACGATATTCCGATGGATGCCGAATCCTATGTGCACCGTATTGGCCGTACTGGCCGCGCTGGTCGTGCAGGTCGTGCATTACTGTTCGTGGAAAACCGTGAACGTCGCCTGCTGCGCAACGTTGAACGCACCATGAAGCTGACGATCCCTGAAGTCGATTTGCCGAACGTTGAACTGTTAGGCGAGCGCCGCCTGGCGAAGTTTGCGGCCAAAGTGCAGTCACAACTGGAAAGCAGCGATCTGGATATGTACCGTGCGTTGCTGGCTAAGCTGCAACCGGCAGAAGAGCTGGATATTGAAACGCTGGCAGCGGCATTGCTGAAAATGGCACAAGGTGAGCGTCCGCTGATCCTGCCGCCGGAACCGGTGATTGAACGTCGTCCGCGCCGTGAATTCCGCGATCGTGATGATCGTAATGACCGTGGCGATCGTGGTGATCGTCGCCCGGCTCAAGGTAATGATGGCGATCGTCCGCAGCGCCGTGAGCGTCGTGATGTGGGCGAAATGCAGATGTACCGCATTGAAGTGGGCCGTGATGACGGTGTTGAAGTTCGCCATATCGTGGGCGCTATTGCCAACGAAGGGGATATCAGCAGCCGCTATATCGGCAACATCAAGCTGTATGCATCACACTCCACCATCGAATTGCCGAAGGGAATGCCGGGCGACCTGCTGACGCACTTTACTCGCACACGCATCCTGAACAAGCCGATGAACATGCAACTGATCGGTGATGCACAGCCGTTCGAACGCCGTGAGCGTAGCGACAGCCGTGGCGCACCGCGTTCTGGTGCTGGCGATCGTCGTGACGGTGCCCGTCGTTCATTCGGTGGGCAGGGTGATGCTCGCCGTGAAGGTCAGGGCGAACGTCGTGAACGCAATTTCAACCGTGACGGTCAACGCAGTGAAGGTCAACGTGCTCCGCGCCGCCGTCCTGCGGACGTTGGTCAATAAAAACAACAATGGGTAGCTGACGTATTGGCTTATCTTTGGGGCGAAGTTCAACACTTCGCTTCTAAGACTAAAATAGTCTCTTACACAACTTTTACCCTTGTTTCTTTTTTGGTATAAAAAGCGGCCCGCCGATCATGGTGGGCCGCTTTTTTTTGACTTACCGGCTGAACTTAATTTTGTTTTAAGGTTTTAAAGAGATAGTCCAGCTCTTCGGCGTTGGTTATTGCGGTGCCGGAAGAGAGGTACTAAAAAATAGGCCTCATTAAAGTAGTGCTATTTGGCGCTGCATAAAAAATAACAACGTTGTGTGGAATTAAATATGTCTGAACTCTTTGTTAAAGAACGCTTTAGTTGGCGTTCGCTCGGATGGCTTTTGCTCTATTTTTGGTTTTTCTCCTGCGCCCTCCAGCTTGTCATTGTTCTGACTGGTCATAGCGGTACCACAGGATTACGCGATTCGTTACTCTACAGCTTGCTATGGCTGATCCCGGTTTTTGTTTTCCCTGCCAGAACTAAAATCATTAGCAGCGTATTGGGTATCCTGTTATGGGCTACCTCTTTGATCGCCCTGGGCTATTACTCGATCTATAAACAAGAGTTTTCACAAAGCGTTATGTTTGTGATGTTTGAGTCTAATAGCAAGGAGGCTGGTGAATATGTAAGTCAATATTTCAGTCTGAAAGTTTTGGCTATATTGCTTTTTTATACGGTGATCGTTGGGTTCCTGTGGCGTAAAGTGCGACCAGTTTACTTGCCGTTTAAATATAAAGTGACGGTATGCACCTTAATTGCCGTGGTGCTGTTTGGTGTTCCCCTTTATAAAAAAATGCATAACGAGGGTGAGACACTGGAAGAGGCCAGCGGTTATCTGGCAAGCCGTATGTCCACTACTGCACCGTGGCAGTATATTGCAGGTTATGTTGAGTACCGCCAGCAGCTGGCAAGCATGACAGAAATGCTCGAGCAGAATGCGGCATTGCCCCCGCTGGCAAACCTGAAAGACGCGAATGGTGATACGCCACGCACACTGGTATTGGTGATCGGTGAGTCAACCACCAGTAGCCGCATGAGCCTGTATGGCTACGGTCGTGAGACCACGCCGCGGCTAGACGCGCTGCGCAAAAGCGATCCCAATCTGGTGGTGTTCAACGATGTCGTGACCTCACGTCCGTACACCATTGAAATCTTGCAGCAGGCGCTGACGTTTGCCGATGAGTTGCAGCCGGATCTCTATCTGACTAAACCTTCGCTGATGAACATGATGAAACAGGCCGGATACAAAACGTTCTGGATCACCAATCAGCAGACCATGACCAAACGGAATACCTTGCTGACCGTGTTCTCTCAGCAGACAGACGAACAGTTCTATATGAACAATCAGCGCACCCAAAGTGCGCGTCAGTACGATGACGTGGTGTTCGCACCGTTTGAAAAGGTACTGGCCGATCCTGCTGAGAAGAAATTCATTGTGGTGCACCTGTTAGGAACGCACATGAAATATAAATTTCGTTATCCTGAAGAGACAACGAAATTTGTTGGACGAGAAGGAATTCCTGACGGCGTGAACGACAGCGATGTCGAAGTCTACAACGATTACGACAATGCCGAGCTGTACAACGATTATGTGGTCGAAACGCTGATCCGCACCTTTGAAAAAACGCAGCCGAATGGTTTCCTGCTTTACTTCTCGGATCATGGTGAAGACGTGTACGAGACGCCGCCGCACAACGTGCTCGGACGCGATGAATCTGCGCCGACGCGCACCATGTACACGGTGCCATTCATTCTCTGGAATTCGCCACAGTGGCAGAAAGATCACCCGATCGACTATGCCCCTTACGTAAACCGGAAATACAGCAATGCGCATCTGCTGCATACCTGGTCAACATTGGCAGGACTCAGCTACGATCTTCAGGAACCGGAAAAGAGCTTGGTCAGCCCAGCGTTCCGTGAATCAGAGCGCTGGATAGGCAACCCTGACAATAAGAAAGGGCTGCGCACTTTTGACAGCTTGCCTTATACCGCAGGCGGAAAATAACCTTTAGGCCATCGCTGTGATAGAGAGGGGATTCCCTCTCTACCAGATAGAATGGCGTTAGCCGATCATTGACTGACGTATCTGCATGATCCGCTCGAAGGAGTCTTTTCGCGCTTGATGATCAAAAATCTGCCCATTGATCATGATCTCGTCTGCTTTTGTCTCTCGCAGCAAGCTGCGCAAGCCATGCTGCACTTTACTGTTGTCACCCACGATCGCTAAACGCAGCGCTTGGTCCACGCCAAACTGTTCGGTTGGAGACCAGAGTGAATCCATCTCTTGCACTGGCTCAGGCAGCGGCCCGGGTTGCCCACGACGCAAATTCAGAAACTGCTGTTGTACCGAGGTGAACAAGAAACGCGCATCGCGCTCGCTTTCAGCCGCAATCACGTTCACGCACACCATGGCATAGGGCTTGTCCAGCGTGCTGGAGGGTTTGAATTTCTCCCGGTACAGTGCCATCGCTTGAAGCAACATATCTGGGGCGAAATGCGCGGCGAAGGCAAACGGTAACCCCAACGCTGCCGCTAATTGCGCGCTGTAGAGGCTGGAACCCAGCAACCAGAGTGGCACGTGTAATCCTTGACCCGGCACGGCGCGTACCGTCTGATCTGGTTGAGCGTCTGCAAAATAGCGCTGTAATTCCTGTACATCGCGGGGAAAATCGTCGATTTCCGCATTCTGGTGGCGACGCAGGGCCATCATGGTGCGCTGATCGGTGCCTGGCGCACGTCCTAAGCCTAAATCGATACGCCCGGGATAGAGTGATTCCAGCGTGCCGAACTGCTCGGCGATCACCAGCGGGGAGTGGTTTGGCAGCATGACGCCACCGGAGCCGAGCCTGATGCGTTCTGTGCCGGAAGCAAGATAGCCGATCAGCACCGAAGTTGCGGCGCTGGCAATACCAGTCATGTTGTGGTGCTCGGCTAACCAATAACGGTGGTAGCCCCATTTTTCTGTGTGCTGCGCCAGATCGAGCGAGTGATGAAAGGCATCTCTCGGCGAGGCCCCTTGTGGGATCGGCGCTAAATCCAAAACGGAAAACGGGATATCGTGCGAAAACAGGGCGGTTGGGGTATTCGTTGACATTGCGGCAGGCTCACTGTGTTTTTTTCACAGTATTGCGCACGTTCGCACATTTTTATATTCAAAACGGGCGATCGGGCGGCTCGCCGCCCGACGCGCATCAGGACACCAATTCCAGACCGGCGACGCGTCGCCAGTAGCCGTTACAATCGGCATCCTGCGTCAGGGCCAGTGGAGCCTGCCCTTGCTCGTTAGCGCGGAAGCGCTCAACCATGTTCACCGTATCCAGCGACTGCGGCGACAAACGAACGATATCCACCAAACCTTGCATCGATGTCAGCTCGTTGCCGAGGTTATAGCAATAGCCACTCATGGTCTGGATACCGTTGAGCACAAATACCTGCTGATTTTCCTGCGACAGCATGACGCGCCCCTGCGGGTACTTGATGCAGCAGGTTTCACACTCATCCTTGGCGCGGTTTTCTGAGCGAGCGGTGAAACAGCGCGCCGAATACGCCAGCGGCAAATGCCCGTACCCCAGCACTTCTACCTCGAACTGATGGCGAAAACCGAGGGCATCGCATTGGTCGAGCAGGTCGCTTAGCCAGTCGCGGGAAAGCTCTACCGGCATGCACCAGCGCATCATCCCTTGTTTATGCAACAGACGCAGCGTATGCGCGTTGTAGCAGTTAAGCGCATGGCCCGCGACAAAGGGTAAATGCCGGTCCGCAGCCATGTTCACCGCGCCGAGATCGTTGGCTTCCAGCAGGAACTCGCCATTCTCCACGTAGCGTTTCAATTCGCTGAGTTCTGAAGGCGCCTGAATTAATGCCAACGTAGACAACACAATTTGTTTGCCGCTGGCGGCGAGTTGTTTCGCCAGATCGAGCCAGTCGCCCACTTTGATGGCGCGTCGCTTGCTGCACACCGTTTCGCCCAGATAGACAATATCGGCGCTGCTCTGGCTGGCTGCCTGATAAAAGGCTTCCACATCCGTTTTTTGCCAATAGTAGAGGATGGCTCCTAACGCATATTTCATACGGTTCTCTTCTCTTACCTGCCGCTTATTGCCACTTACGGTGGTACGCACCCAACGTGGTTTGCGTGCCTTCCGCCACCGCACCTAACGTAGACATCCACTCCGCACTCGGGGTGAAAGTGGCGGGAGACGCGAGGCAACGGTCAATGGCTTGTCGCCAAACGCGGGTGATTTGGCTGACGTAGGCCGGGCTGCGCTGGCGCCCTTCGATTTTCACTGAGGCTATGTTGGCAGCCATCAGTTCCGGCAGTAACTCCAGCGTGTTCAGGCTGGTGGGTTCTTCAAGAGCGTGGTAACGCTCACCGCCCACCAGATAGCGACCTTTGCACAGCGTAGGATAACCGGGATTTTCATCATCCTGATATCTGTCGATCAGGACATTGTTCAAGCGCGATTCCATCCCTTTTTCGGTTTGCTGCCAGCGCACAAAACGAGCGGGCGAACAGGCACCGACGGTATTGGGGGATTCCCCCGTCAAGTAGGAGGAGAGGTAACAGCGACCTTCAGCCATAATGCACAGGCTGCCGAACGCGAACACTTCCAGCGGCACCGGGCTGGTACGCGCCAATTGTTTAACCTGATGGATCGACAACACGCGAGGCAGTACGATGCGGTGCACCGCAAAATGGCGCTGATAAAAACGAATTGCCTCTTCGTTAGTGGTAGATGCTTGTACAGAGACGTGCCGTTCAATATGCGGATAGCGCTCTGCGGCATACTCAAGCATGGCAAGGTCAGCTAGGATCAGCGCATCGGCCCCCATGTTGGCCGCCATATCGACAGCGCGCTCCCAGCGTTGATAGCCGTTTGGGTGGGCAAACGTGTTGATGGCGATATGCAGTTTACGCTGATGGCGATGCACATAGTCGCTCGCCTCCTGCAACTTCTTGTCCGTGAAGTTCAACCCGGCGAAATGGCGTGCATTGGTATCGTCTTTTAGCCCGATGTAAACAGCATCGGCACCGTTATCAATGGCCGCTTTCAGTGCGGGCAGGTTCCCTGCGGGGCACAGTAATTCCATACGGGTTTCCTCATTCATCAGGCAGCCTGATGTCATGTCAGGGCTGATGCAGGGCGGGGACATGCGGAATATAGGGATATCAACGCACGACCCTTCGTTAACGTTAGGGAATCTTAATTAACCCGCTGGTGCAGGACTTTGATTTAGGCCAGCTTATCGTGTAATGAATAGGGATTGCTTGCATGCATTACCGAGATTTCCGTGCATAATAATAAAATTATTGACCCGGCATCGCGTCTGCTTTACTGGGCTGTGGCAAAATAGCGTGATGAGAAAAGCAGCACATGCGGTGCGCATGGCCTACTGCGTTCAGCGGTTGAGTGGCTTGGATTGAACGGTTTGCTTTATAAGGGGTACATCAGTGTTGGAAAAACTACGGGCACAGATTGTGCGTCAAGGTCCGGGCTTGTTAGGTAAGCCTCTGAAATTCACCCCCTTTGCCTTACAGCGGCAGGTGTTGGAACGGGTGCTGACCTGGCAGTTTCAGCAGGCGCTGGATGAAGGCGAGCTGTCATTTCTGACAGAACGCTGGCTGAAAGTGGAAGTTCGTGATGTCGGGCTGACTTGGTTTGTGACATTGCGAGACGATCGTCTGGTGGTGAGCCAGCATGAAGTGGAAGACGTCAGCTTCAGTGCCGAAGCCAACGATCTGGTGCTGATCGCCGCACGCCGTGAAGATCCCGATACGCTGTTTTTCCAGCGTCGCTTGCGCATTGAAGGCGATACTGAACTGGGGCTGTATGTAAAAAACCTGATGGATTCTATCGATTTGGATGCTATGCCTGCGCCGTTGCGTATTGGTCTGCTGCGTCTGGCCGATTTCGTTGAGGCGGGATTACATGAGGGCGCGATGCACGCTGACAATCGCGCGGCCACGACATGTTAGTTCGGGTGGAAATTCCGGTAGATGCAGCAGGTATTGATGCGCTGCTGCGTCGTGCGTTTCCCACCTCGGCAGAGGCCGAACTGGTTCATCAACTGCGGGAAGACGGGCTGTTAACGCTTGGCGTTGTCGCGACGGATGACGAAGGTGTCGTCATGGGATACGTCGCTTTTAGCCCGGTAACCATCGCAGACGAAGACCGGCAGTGGGTCGCGTTGGGGCCGCTGGCGGTTGATGAAACGCTGCGCCGTCAAGGATGGGGTGAAAAACTGGTTTACGAAGGGCTGGATGCGTTAAACGAGTTTGGCTACACCGCCGTGGTGGTGCTCGGTTCTCCCGCTTACTATGCTCGCTTTGGCTTTGTGCCCGCCCGGGAGCAGCAGTTACGCTGCCGCTGGCCTGATAGCGATGATGCTTTCCAGATGTACCCGCTTTCCGATAACCATTTTGAAGGCGTGAGTGGCATCGTGGATTATGCTGCGCCCTTCCAACGCTTTCTTCCCTGAGCGCCTCAGGGAACATCAATACGTATATAGTCAGAGAGCGTCGTAGGCTGGTCGCGTACCAGCCTCTCTTTTTGCTGCTTGCTCAGCTGTTTTAGGCGGTATTCCAGCCGTAATGCCGTGGTGTGATCCCCCACTTCACAGTGATACACCAGCGTCAGCTCGCCTTTTCCTCGCAGTGCCTTCGCACCTTTTCCACCCTGATGTTGTGCCACTCTGCGCGTTATATCGCGCGTTATGCCAGTATAAAGCGCGCCAGTAGCGGTGCGCAGCATATAGAGTTGCCACTGTGGGCGTGAGGCGTCTGTCATGGTTAAGAGGCGTTTTTATCCGTTACGATAATGGCAGTGTAGCCCGAAGCACTGAATTCAAAAAACCTTATCTTTGGCATGGCTTTGATGTAACGATAACTTTACTTACATTGATAATATAACGCTATGCACTTCCTTTTTAGTATGAATAGCCCCCTTTTTAAAGGGCATAAGAAGTAAATATATCTTACTGGGTCGTTCATTGTTTTTTAAATTTTTTTTGAGACGCTATGAATACTTTAATCCTGGGATCGATATGCTGGTGAGTCTTCTCTCCAGGGGTTTTTCTATGAGCATTAAATTAAAATTGATTTCAGTCATGACATTGATGGCATTACTATTGGGGGTCGTCACGATAATAGGGTTGTCGGGTATTAATAACGTTAATCAGTCGATGAAAACCTTGTATAACGACAGGTTGGTTGCATTGGGGTATCTGGCTAACGTCAATCGCCAGACGGACAGCGTGATGTTTGAAATTGCTAGCGTCGATCTGGCCCAGCCAGATAACGTTAGCAATGGGCTCAACCAGATTGACAATGCACTGAAAATCTATAATCAACAATGGACGCTATACAGTAATACTTATCTGACGGGCGAAGAGAAAACGCTGTTTGAAAAATATGCAGCGTTACGCCAAACTTATCACCAGAACGTTATTATTCCTGCCATCAATGCCATAAAGAACCATGACAAAGATACGTTGGAAGATATTATTAATCATTCGCTAAAAAAAGAGTATTTACCGCTACAACAGGTTATCGACCAGCTTATCAAGCTTCAGTCTGACGTCGGCAGTACACTCTATTCTGAATCTCAAAATGATTTTAGTAAGATATTATCAATAGTCGTGATTATATTTTTAGCCGGTGTCTTGATCGTGGCGCTTTCAGGCTGGCGACTGATTATGTCGATTGCGGTGCCCATCAAGCATGCGGTGGAATTGGCGAGGAGCGTCGCGGGGGGCGATCTTACCCATCAGGTCGAGATCACGTCGCGTGATGAAATGGGGCAGCTTCAAACGGCATTACAAGAGATGATGCTGAACCTGACCGGCATCGTTGAACGTGTTCACAGCAATGCCGATATCATTGCCACGGCGTCCGGCCAAATCAGTAGCGGTAATATCGACCTCTCCTCTCGCACCGAGCAACAGGCCAGCTCTTTGGAAGAGACGGCCGCCTCAATGGAACAAATTACATCGTCGGTGACGCTGAATGCGACCAATGCCGCACATGCCAGCCAACTGGCGGTGTCTGCCTCTCAGCAGGCCGTCAAAGGCGGGGACATGATGGTGGAGGTGACCGCTGCGATGGAGTTGATGGTGACCTCATCACAGAAAATCACCAGTATCATTAACGTGATTGAAGGCATCTCATTCCAAACCAATATTCTGGCACTTAACGCCGCGGTAGAGGCGGCGAGAGCCGGTGAGCAAGGGCGCGGTTTTGCCGTGGTGGCCGGAGAGGTACGCTCTCTGGCGCAGCGCAGCGCCAGTGCGGCTAAAGAGATTAATGAGCTTATTAACGCCTCGGTTGAACAAGTGAGCCAAGGCCGCCATGTCGTCAGGAATGCGGGTAACGCTATTCAAGAGGTGGTGGCGGAGATTAAGCAGGTGGCCTCACTGGTGACCGAAATTTCTACCGCCAGCCATGAGCAAAGTTTAGGCATTGGGCAAATTAATACGGCGATTTCACAAATGGAGACGGTCACACAGCAGAACGCGGCGTTGGTGAATGAATCCGCTGCTGCTGCCAGTTCACTGGCTGAACGTGCAGAAGAGCTCAGCATGGCCGTCGGCGCATTCCGTATCTGATTATCACTCAGAGAAACACAAGGATGTGTTTCTCTCTAACCTGCCATAACCTCCTTGCTGTCCCATTAATAGCCTACGGCACGTCGTTGCCTCTCCTTCCGTCTTATACTTAAGAGCAGCAGGCTGGAAGAGTGACCCTCACCGCATTAATGTTGTTTAAATTACATTAATCTTTATTTTTGTTATTATTCTCACAATAAAGCGTGAAAAACCATAACATACAGGATATTGCTATGACTGACTTAACTGCTGTAGCGCAACGTGCGCTGGGGCTAATGGATTTGACCACCCTGAACGACGATGACACACCAGCGCGGGTGATCGCACTCTGTCAGCAGGCGCGCAGCGCGGCAGGAAACACGGCCGCCATCTGTATTTATCCCCGTTTTATCCCTCTGGCGCGTAAAACGCTGCGTGAGCAGGGGACGCCGGAGATCCGCATTGCGACCGTGACCAACTTCCCTGAGGGCGGTGATGATATTGATATCGCCTGCGCGGAAACCCTGGCGGCGATAGCCTATGGTGCCGATGAAGTGGACGTGGTGTTTCCCTATCGTGCATTAATGGCTGGGGACACGGAAACCGGCCATACGCTGGTGGCTGCCTGCCGCACACTGTGCCAGAAGGCTGGTGTGGTGCTGAAAGTGATTATTGAAAGCGGTGAGTTGAAAACCGATGCCTTGATTCGCCAGGCGAGTGAAATTGCCGTTGATGCCGGCGCTGATTTTATTAAAACCTCCACGGGGAAAGTGGCGGTTAACGCCACGCCGCACAGCGCTGAAATCATGCTGCAAACCCTCCGTGATAAAAACGTCGGCGATCGTGTAGGCTTCAAAGCCGCAGGCGGTGTGCGCACCGCACAGGATGCGGCGATTTACCTGAAATTGGCTGATGACATCATGGGCGAAGGGTGGGCCGATGCCCGCCACTTCCGCTTTGGCGCATCTGGCCTGTTAGGCGATCTCCTTACCACGTTGGGGCAGAATGGCGCGTCGTCGTCGTCGGGTTACTGATTGCGTGGTGCATTACGGCAGTTTGATCGGGAGGCATGGCTGTGTTTCTGACTCAGGAAATCATTCGCAACAAGCGTGATGGCAAGACGTTGAGCGAAGATGAAATTCGTTTTTTCATCAATGGAATATGCGATAACAGCGTCTCAGAAGGGCAGATCGCCGCGCTGGCGATGGCCATCTGTTTTCGCGACATGACCATGGATGAGCGCGTGGCGCTAACGCTGGCGATGCGCGATTCGGGCAGCCGATTACACTGAGACGATCTCAACCTGAACGGTCCGCTGGTGGATAAGCATTCGACGGGCGGCGTAGGTGATGTCACCTCCCTGATGTTGGGGCCAATGGTGGCGGCGTGCGGCGGCTATGTGCCGATGATATCCGGGCGTGGGTTGGGCCACACAGGCGGGACCCTGGACAAACTGGAGTCGATACCCGGCCTCAACATCTTCCCGGAAGACGAACAGTTTCGAGACATCATCCGTCAGGTTGGCGTGGCGATCATCGGGCAAACCCGTTCTTTGGCCCCTGCCGATAAGCGTTTTTACGCCACGCGTGATATCACCGCCACGGTCGATTCTATCCCATTGATCACCGCCTCAATACTGTGTAAAAAGCTGGCGGAAGGACTGGATGCGTTGGTGATGGATGTCAAAGTGGGGTCGGGCGCCTTTATGCCCACGTACGCGCTGTCGGAACAGTTGGCGCAATCCATCGTTAGCGTAGCAAACCGAGCGGGTTGCCGCACCACGGCGCTGTTAACCGACATGAATCAGGTGCTGGCGTCGAGTGCGGGTAATGCGTTGGAAGTCCGTGAAGCGGTACGGTTTTTAACGGGTGAGCACCGTAATTCCCGGCTGTATGATGTTACCATGTCGCTTTGCATTGAGATGTTGCTGGCAGGCCGTCTGGCAGAAAGCCCTGATGTGGCGCGCCAGCGTCTGCAAGCCGTGCTGGATAATGGACGCGCCGCTGAAGTCTTTGGCCGTATGGTGGCAGCCCAGGGCGGGCCAACGGACTTTGTCGAGCAGATGGATGCTTATTTACCGGTAGCTGTGCTCAGTAAGCCGGTATTTGCCGCACGCAGCGGTATCGTTACCGCGATGGACACCCGGGCGCTCGGCATGGCGGTGGTCGCGTTAGGCGGCGGGCGTTGTCAGGCGGGGGACGTTATCGATCACAGCGTCGGGCTGGACGCCGTGGTGAGTCTGGGCGATAGCGTAGACGCCTCGCGTCCCCTGGCGGTGATTCATGCCAACAGTGAGGCCGCATGGCAAGAGGCGGCACAGGCGGTTCGAGCCGCCATCAGCATCGGCGATGAGCCGCCAATAGCCATGCCGATGATTTATCGCTGTATCGGTGCCGATCAGGCTGATTAATCGCGAGTCACTTGGGTCGCGGCGAGCAACGCTTACGAAAGACGAGAGAAAACAATGAAACGTGCATTTATTATGGTTCTGGATTCATTCGGCATCGGTAGCAGCGCAGATGCGGCGCGTTTTGGCGATGCGGGTTCTGATACCCTTGGTCACATTGCGCAAGCCTGCGCCGAGGGCAAAGCTAATCAAGGTCGTAGCGGGCCACTCCATCTGCCGAACTTAACCCGTTTAGGGCTGGGCAAGGCGGCGGAAGCCTCTACCGGGCATTTCCCTGCGGGATTGGATGCTAAGGCAGACATCATCGGTGCGTATGCGCACGCCAGCGAAATATCCTCTGGTAAAGACACGCCATCGGGCCACTGGGAGTTGGCAGGGGTGCCGGTGCTGTTTGATTGGGGTTATTTCAGCGATCAGGAAAACAGCTTCCCGCAGGCATTGTTGGATTTGTTGGTAGAACGCGCCAATTTGCCGGGGTATCTGGGCAATTGCCACTCTTCCGGCACCGTTATCCTCGAGCAACTGGGTGAAGAGCACATGAAAACCGGGAAACCGATTTTCTACACCTCGGCCGACTCTGTGTTCCAAATCGCCTGTCACGAAGAAACCTTCGGGCTGGACCGGTTGTATGAGCTGTGCGAAATCGCGCGCGAGGCGCTTACCGATGGGGGCTACAACATTGGGCGTGTTATCGCTCGCCCCTTTATTGGCGACAAGCCGGAAAACTTCCAACGCACCGGTAACCGCCACGATTTGGCCGTTGAACCCCCTGCGCCTACCGTACTGAAAAAACTGGTGGATGAAAAAGGCGGGCAGGTGGTTTCCGTGGGCAAGATTGCCGATATCTATGCCCAGGTGGGGATCACCAAGAAGGTCAAAGCGACCGGTATTGATGCGTTGTTTGATGCCACGCTGAAAGAGATGGATGCCGCAGGCGACGAAACCATCGTCTTTACCAATTTCGTTGATTTTGACTCTTCCTATGGTCACCGACGTGATGTTGCCGGCTACGCGGCGGCGTTGGAACTGTTCGATCGCCGCTTGCCGGACATGCTGGCGCGGGTCAAACCGGGCGATATTCTGATCCTGACCGCCGATCACGGTTGCGATCCTACCTGGCCGGGCACCGATCACACTCGTGAACATGTGCCGGTATTGATCTATGGGCCGAATGTGACGCCGGGTTCGCGCGGGCACCGCACCACGTTTGCGGATGTTGGCCAAACGGTGGCGCGCTATTTTGGCGTGTCCGATATGGACTACGGCACCTCAATGCTGTGATCGCCGGTATTTACTGAATTCACACGACGTACTCTATAAGGAATCAAAAAATGGCAACGCCACATATCAATGCGGAAAAAGGGGATTTTGCCGATGTTGTACTGATGCCGGGCGATCCGCTGCGTGCGAAGTACATTGCCGAAACCTTTTTGGAAAATGCCCGTGAAGTCAACAATGTGCGTGGCATGCTGGGCTACACCGGCAGCTACAAAGGGCGCGCGATTTCAGTCATGGGGCACGGTATGGGCATTCCGTCCTGCTCTATCTATACCAAAGAGCTGATCACGGAATACGATGTGAAAACCATTATTCGTGTCGGCTCCTGCGGTGCGGTGCGCGAGGACGTGAAGCTGTATGACGTGGTGATTGGCATGGGCGCGTGTACGGATTCAAAAGTAAACCGTCTGCGCTTTAAAGATCATGACTTTGCCGCTATTGCCGATTTCGATCTGGTGCGTAATGCGGTGGATGCGGCGCAGGATAAAGGCATCACCGTTCGGGTGGGCAACCTGTTCTCTGCTGACCTGTTCTATACGCCAGATCCGCAGATGTTCGACGTGATGGAGAAATACGGTATTCTTGGCGTAGAAATGGAAGCGGCGGGAATTTATGGCGTCGCCGCCGAGTTTGGTGCCAAAGCGTTGGCCATTTGCACCGTCTCTGACCATATTCGCACCGGTGAACAGACCACGTCGCACGAACGCCAAACCGCGTTTAACGACATGATCACCATTGCGCTGGAATCTGTGTTGTTGGGCGATCGCCGCTAATCTGATTGGTAACGGTCATAAAAAAGCCCCGGCACCTGTTTGGCCGGGGCTTTTTGTTATCAGAGCAACGTCATGACAACGCGGTCAGGGTTATTTAATGGCCCGGGTAGGAACCTGTGCTGCGCTGTTAAACGTGATTTCGTTGATGGCACTCCATTTATTGGTATCGGTACCAAAGGTTTCCAGCTTGATAAAGCGCGCGTTGACCGCCGGGAAGGTGAATTTCTCGCCCTCTTTGGCCTCGTTAGACGTGACCAGATTATCAGCCAGTTTGGTCCAGCTCTTGCCATCGGCGGAGTAGGACACCGAGAACTTCAGCTTGCGCTCTTCCGCTTTGAACGGCACCAAGACAAAGTTTTCAATGGATTGTGCCTTATCGAGTTCCAACTGCACCCAACCTTCACCGTTTACCGCCCAGCGCGTTTTGTTATTACCATCAGCAATGTTGGCAGGGGTATGGCCCTTATCGGAGTCATAGCCAGAAGCTGTAACATTGGTGACTTGCGCGGCGGTAGCAGAGAGGGAAAACAGGCCGAACACACAGGCAGTGACCAGAGCGTATTTTTTCATTTTTTTACCTCATTCACAGGGATAAAGGAACGCAGATCCGTTGCGTTAATGTGAAATGAGAGTATGAAAAAAAAGAAATGGCATTTCAGTTACCCGTGTCGCGTTATTGCGATCGGTGCCGTAGCAAAATGTGGTCAGTCCTTTACATGCGTTGTGCGTTTACGGTGTTCTGCGCGCAAACGCGGACAGCCCGGGCAGAGTGATCCGCCTTCCAAACGATAAATCAGGCAGCAGTGTCGCCGCTCCTTTTTTTGCTCACCGGAGGGAAGGGTACGTAAACGAATCGGTTGATACAGCTGATTTTTTTCACCGTCGTTAAGCACGGCTCTATCGAGTAAATCTACGGCGTGGCGCACATCCGCCCCCTCTTGTTCCGCCTGATTCATCCCCTGGTAAAAACGCACGCCAGCATTATTCCAAAACAGCGCTGCACTTAGTCCTGAAAGTGCGGAGAGTTGTTGGCATACGGGGGCGATATGTTCATCGATCAGCGGTAAAAAAGCCTGCCACTCGCGCTCCTCAACCGGACTGCCGAGCGAGGAGAGGACAAAGCGTTGCGGCGTGCCTTGCTCACTCTGCACATAGGCAATGTCCGCTAAACGGTATGGGAGTTGCCACTGATAGCGCAGGTGGACATAGACCCAGGGGGCAATCAGTAACGCAAAATACCACTGCGACCATCTGGAAATCAGATAGGGAATCGCCTGCTCTGGCTGCCCTTGGATCAGCGTGTGCAGCCATGACGGAATGTTCGCTGTTATCGGCGCTTGCAACAGCGTAGTGGGAAAGTGTATGTCGCCCTCAGGCACCGAGAGCAAAAAACGCGTTTCTATAACGCGTCTGATTTCGGCATGTTGTTGTTCTAGGCCACAGCTATTCACACCGACTCCGATGGGGCATTGGCAACAGAAGGAGGATTTTGCATAATACGACGCAAAATTGGAATGATAATAATTACTTTTCTCATGATTGGCTTGTCGGGTGCCTTTTCTCGCCGCCGTTTATTGAAACTGGCTGCGCTCTCTCCATGGTTGACGCCGGGCTTTGTCTCGGCCTCTGATCCTATTGTCAGTCTTGAGCGGATTATTGCGCTGGAGTGGCGGCCCGTGGAACTGCTGATGGCACTGGGCATTACGCCGCTTGCCGTGGCGGAGAAGGGGAATTATCACCGTTGGGTGGTCGAGCCCGCGTTGTCTCATGGCGTGATTGATGTCGGGTTGCGCAATGAGCCCAATATGGAATTGTTGCAACGCCTCAATCCCTCTCTGTTTCTGGTGTCACAGGGGTTTGGGCCCGATATTGAGCCATTGACCCGTTTGGCACCTTGCTTCGCGTCGGGTTTCCGCGATGCGCAGCACCAACCGCTTGATGCCGCCCGGCGCGATCTGCTTTTGCTCGGTCAACGCTTGAACCTGACGCATATTGCTGAACAGCATCTGATCGCATTTGATCGTGAATTTGACGTGCTGGCACAACGACTTCGCGCTTATTCGCCCCGTCCTTTGCTGCTGTTCTCGCTGCTTGATAGCCGCCGTGCGCTGGTTATGGGTAATAACAGCTTGTTTAACAACGTGCTCACTCGGCTTGGTTTAACCAATGCCTGGCAGGAAGAAACCAACTTTTGGGGGAGCGCCGTGGTCGGTATTGAGCGCTTGGTGCGCTACGAAAACGTGCAAGCGCTGTTCTTTGTTCAGGGCGATACCGCACTGCTGGATTCGGTGTCCCAGTCAGCGCTGTGGCGCATGATGCCCTTCGTTCGGGACAACCGCTGGCAGACCTTGCCTGCGGTCTGGTTTTACGGCGCGACGTTCTCGGCGCTACGCTTTGCACGGCTTCTGGTGCAGGCGTTGGAGTCGAAGGCATGAGAACTTTTGGCCTGCTGTGGTTATCTGCGCTGGCATTGGTGGCGATTGGGCTCGCTGGCGTGAATTTTAGTCAACTGGTACCGGCACACCTCTGGTGGCACAGCGTGTGGAACCCGGATGGGCAAGATGCCAACCAGATGCTGTTTCATTTCAGCCTGCTGCCCCGGGCGGTGCTATCGCTGTTGGTCGGTGCCGCGCTGGGGTTGGTTGGCGTATTGTTTCAGCAAATTTTACGGAATCCGCTGGCGGAGCCCGCGACGCTCGGTGTCTCCGCGGGCGCACAATTAGGGTTGGCCTTGGCAACGCTGTGGGCCTTGCCAGGCGGGGAGACAACGCGACAGTTGGCGACTATTGTCGGGGCTATCGTCGCGGGTGCCATTGTGTTTGGGGTGGCATCGGGGCGGCGTATGTCGCCCATTACCCTGATTCTCGCTGGGTTGGTGGTGGGGTTGTATTGTGGTGCGGTGAAAAGCTTACTGACGCTGTTCAACCATGAACGTTTGCAAAGCCTGTTCCTGTGGGGCAGCGGTATGCTTAATCAGTATGACTGGAGCGCCGTGTCGTTCCTTTGGCCTCGGATGCTGATCGGTCTGGTTATCGTGTTACTGATGATCCGGCCTTTAGCAATGTTGTCATTGGATGATGCCGTGATCCGCAGTCTGGGGGTAAACCTGACGGTGGCGCGTATTGCCGGGTTGGGTATCGCTATGGTGCTAAGCGCCATGCTGGTGAGCGTAGCGGGTGTTATCGGTTTTATTGGTCTGTTTGCTCCACTTTTGGCGCGCATGTTGGGTGCCAGACGCTTAGGGCCGCAGCTTGCGGTGGCGATGCTGGTGGGGGCATTGCTGCTGGTTATCAGCGATCAGTGCATTATTCTGCTGGCACGCTACTGGCGCGAAGTGCCTACAGGGGTTGCGACCGCGCTGGTGGGCGCGCCGGTCATGTTGTGGTTACTGCCTCATCTGCGCCATGTGAATGTGCCTTCGGTGGACACCGTTCGTCAATCGGTGCGTGAACGCGCGCTGAGCACGCCGCTATTGACCCTCTACGCGGCGTTGCTGCTGTTTCTGTTGCTGGTCGCGTTGGGCAGCGGGCAGGATCAAAACGGCTGGTACTGGTCGCTGCATGAGATGTGGCAATGGCGCTGGCCGCGCGTGGTTGCCGCGCTTTCGGCCGGTGCGATGCTCGCTGTCGCGGGCGCCTTGATGCAGAAGTTGACGGGAAATCCGATGGCCAGCCCGGAAGTCTTGGGGGTCACCTCGGGGGCCGCTTTTGGCGTGGTTCTGCTGCTGTTATTGGTTCCGGGGGATGTGTCATCGTGGCGTTGGTTGGCTGGCAGTGCCGGCGCGGGAGGCACGCTGCTGCTGATTATGCTGCTGGCGAATCGCGGCGGTTACTCTTCCAGCCGCCTTCTGTTGGTGGGGATTGCGCTAAGCACCGTATTTTCTACCCTGCTGACCTTTATTCTGGCGAGTGGCGATCCGCGCACCGGAGCACTATTAGCGTGGTTGGCGGGTTCCACCTACAAGGTCAGCCCGCAGCAGGCGTATCTCTCGGCCATTATTGCGCTGGTACTACTGAGTGCCACCCCATTGCTACGCCGCTGGATTGCCATCATGCCGTTAGGCGCAAGCGTGGCCCAGTCCGTGGGGGTTGCGCTGCGCCCTGCGCGTTTGTTGATTTTACTGCTGGCGGCAGGGCTGGTTGCGACCGCGACATTGGTGATCGGTCCGCTGAGTTTTGTGGGTTTGATGGCTCCCCACCTTGCCCGTTTTCTTGGGTTTCGCCGCGCATTGCAACAGATCGTTATCGCTTCACTGCTTGGCGGCATGCTGATGCTGATCGCCGACTGGTTGGGGCGCGTAGTGATTTTTCCTTATCAAATTCCCGCCGGCCTGTTAGCCACATTCCTGGGGGCACCGTATTTTATCCTGCTGTTACGTCGGCAACATTCTGCCTGAGAGCAAGAAGTAAACCGTATCGCCGCTTGCATTTGTCAATCGAATTCGCATAATTGCGAAGCAGAATAATAATGATTTACATTTGCAGTAAGGGGATGAACATGACAGCGTTAATTCATATAGCACGTAAGCCAACCCGGCTTGCGGTGCTCATCGGGGCATTTTGTGGCACATTAGCATTGCCAATTCTGGCACAGGACACCGCTTCAGTGGCGGTAAATACGGCAGCACAACCGGCTTCTCCAACCGATAGCGTAAACAGCAAAGACACCATGACGGTGATCGCCAAACCGGAAGATAACTTCCGTGCCGGTGGCGATCAGTTGGTACCGGCTTATCTGGATGGACAGATTGCCAACGGCGGACGTGTCGGTTTCCTCGGTCAGCAAAACGCGCGTGATGTGCCGTTCAATGTCGTCAGCTATACCAGCCGAATGATTGAATCGCAGCAGGCGCAAACCCTGGGCGATGTGGTTAAGAACGATGCCTCGGTGCAAAGCGTGCGCGGCTACGGCAACTTTGCGGAAGCCTACCGTATTCGCGGCTTCAAACTGGACGGCGATGACATCACCATGGGCGGCCTGTTTGGCGTGATGCCGCGTCAGATTGTCTCCACCAATATGATTGACCGGGTTGAAATCCTGAAAGGGTCCAACGCGTTTCTTAACGGTGTTTCCGCCGGTGGCAGCGGCGTGGGCGGCGCGGTGAACGTAGAGCCCAAACACGCTGATGATGTGCCGCTAACGCGCGCCACGATCGACTACACCTCTTCCTCACAGGTTGGCGGCGCGCTCGATGTTGGGCGACGTTTTGGCGATGATAACCGTTTTGGTGTGCGCGTTAACCTGCTGCACCGCGAAGGTGAAGCCGCGATTGACGATCAGCGCGAGCGGGTGTCGCTGGCCGCTGTCGGACTGGATTATCGTGGCGATCGTTTCCGTTCCTCGCTGGATGCAGGCTACCAGCACCAGTATCTGCACGGTGGGCGTTTGGGGATTAACGTTTCGGCTACCGGGTTACAAGCCATCCCTGAACCGCCAACCAATACCCACAACTACAGCCAGCGCTGGGTCTATACCGATATGAAATCGCGCTTCGGGATGCTGCGCGGTGAGTACGATCTGGATAATCATTGGACGCTCTATTCCGGCCTTGGTCTCAGCAACACCGAAGAGATAGGCAATTACAGCACGCCGAAATTGACACTGGCCGGTGACGGCAGCGCCACGCTGGGACGTTTAAGCACGGCGTATATCGCGCAGAACACCTCATCGCTGGCAGGTATTCGCGGCAATTTTGATACCGGCCCGGTCAAGCATGAAGTCAACCTGGGTTATTCGGGTATCTATACTAAGACCAAAGTGGCGTACACCATGTCCAAGTATGACTACGCCACCAATATCTATAACACCCCAGTGGTGGATTTCCCTGCGACGACCAGCAGTAAGGGAGACATGGACTCCCCGAAAATACGCAACCGTATGCAAAACTGGGGGCTGGCGCTGTCTGATACGCTCTCGATATTAGATGACAGCGTGCGCTTTACCGCTGGGCTGCGTCGTCAGGAGATCCTGGTTCGCAATTATGAATACTCGGGTATTGAAAGCGGCACCGGAGGACGTTTCGATCGCACCAAAGTGAGTCCGGTATACGGCGTGGTGGTAAAACCTTGGGAACACGTTTCGCTGTATGCCAACCATATTGAGGCATTGCAACCGGGGACGAAAGCACCGTCGAGTGGCGTGTTAAACGCGGGACAGATTTCAGGTATCTACGTTGCCAAGCAGAATGAAGTCGGGATTAAATTTGATTATCAGCGTGTCGGCGGCTCGCTGGCGGTTTACGAGATCAAACGGCCCAATGGCGCTATTGACGACAACACTAAACTTTACGGCCTGAACGGCGAACAGCGCAATCGCGGCGTGGAACTGAATGTGTTTGGCGAGCCGATGTACGGCCTGCGCCTTAACGGCAGCGCCACCTTGCTGGACGCCACCCTGACCAAAACGCGCGCAGGCGCCAATAATGGCAATGATGTGGTGGGTACACCCGGTTACCAACTGGTGTTTGGCAGTGAATACGATGTGCCGACGGTGGAAGGTTTGACGCTGTCTGGCACCGTATTGCGTTACGGTTCACAATACGCCAACGAAGCCAATACGTTAAAACTGAAACCGTGGACACGGTTGGATCTGGGCGTGCGTTACAGTACGCCGATGAACGATCACACCTTGGTATGGCGTGCCAACGTCGAGAACGTCACCAACGAAAAATATTGGGCCTCGGTGGATGATACCGGCACATATGTAACGCAGGGCGATCCGCGCTCGCTGAAACTCTCGGTATCTGTGGATTTCTAATACTGACCGCGCCTGTCGCCATGGTGTAGTGGCGCAGGCGCGTTATTATTTACAACGGTAATGCCATGATCACCGCATCTTCGCGCCCGTTGGCCGCCGGGTAATAGTTGCGTCGCAGTGACACTTCGTTAAACCCTAACTGTTCATACAGCGCGATAGCGTTGGCGTTGGAAGCGCGCACTTCCAACCACAGCGTGGTAATGCCGCGCGTCTCCAGCGTTTCTATCAGTTGTTCCAACAGATACCGACCGTGGCCTTGCCGCTGGTGTGAGGGATGCACGGCAATATTGAACAATGTCGCCTCATCCAGCACCACCTGGGTAATGGCAAATGCCACCAGCGTATCGCCGCACGTTAATTTCAGGTTCAGGTAGCGTTCGCCCTGATTACTGGTAAAGGTGCTTTCCGTCCACGGAAACGCGTGGCTTGCCTTCTCAATAACAAAGGCGGCAGGCAAATCGTGGGCGGTGAGGGGAGAAATAACGTGCATGATAAACAACCTGAATTAATGAGGCTCTGACGCTGCCAGCAAGGGAAGATGTTCACTGATTTGTTGCCACAGTGCGCGTTTGGCACTGGGGCTGGCATAAAGCGCGTCCAGCGCCGGGCTACTCAATTGCACGCCCGTCCAGGCGGGCGGCACATCAACCCCCAGACACCAGGTATGGCAGTGCGTCGAGGCGGGCAGCATGGCAATCTGCTCCGGTGTGAGCGGATAAACCTGTTCCGGGCGCAGGGACAAACTGTGTAACACATCGCCAATCAGAGGGTCATGAGGGGCCGGAAGCGGGGCCGCCACAATCACCAGACGCGTTTGTGCGGGCAGGGTAACGGCAATCTCGCCCTGCAACGCCGTGGGGCGACGTAACGTCCACTGCGTAATCCCCATCTGTTGTAAAAGCCAATCGCGTCTTGGTGCCATGATGTCCAGTGCTCGGTTCGCCACAATAGCCGCACTATGCTAACAAACCTGATGTCGATGCGCCAATAAAGCGCCCCTGCAACCGGGAGAATTTAGGGTATAATCGCCGTTCTATTTTTGAGGAGCGAACACCTGATGTCAGCATTAACCCCCGCCAGTGAAGTGATACTGCGCCACAGTGACGAATTTATTTCACGTCGAGTGCTGTTTGCCGGCGACATTCAAGACACGTTACCAGCGCAGTTTGACGCGGCGGAGGTGCACGTGCATCTCACGCAATATCACCATTGGCTGCCGCTGAACAAAGCCATGGGCGACAACGCACAGTTTGGTTTGCTGGTGGATGCTGAGCAGGTGGCCGCCTGCGATACCCTGATTTACTACTGGCCGAAGAGCAAACAGGAAGCGCAGTTCCAGCTCGCCAACCTGTTATCGCATCTTGCCGTTGGCAGCGAGATTTTTGTGGTGGGCGAGAACCGCAGCGGTGTCCGCAGCGCAGAAGCCATCCTCGAAGACTTCGCACCATTAACCAAGATTGACAGCGCGCGGCGCTGTGGGCTTTATCATGGTCAATTAGAAGCTTGTGCTGAATTTGATCTTGATGACTGGAAAGACAGCTATTACGTTGAAGATGTGCCGGTCGCTACGTTGCCGGGTGTGTTTAGCCGTGATGGTCTCGATGTCGGCAGCGCGCTGCTGTTATCCACCTTTGCGCCGCACATGAAAGGTAAGGTGCTGGATATCGCCAGCGGCAGCGGCGTAGTGGCAGCGGTGTTGGCAAAACAGTCGCCTAAACTGCGTTTGACGCTGAGCGATGTCAACGCGGCGGCGTTGCTGACCAGCCGTGCCACGCTGACGTTAAATGAATTGGAAGGCGATGTAATTGCCAGCGACGTCTACTCGGATATCGCCGGGCGTTTTGACCTGATCGTTTCTAACCCGCCGTTCCATGATGGCTTGCAAACCAGCCTGAGTGCGGCCGATCGTCTGATTCGTGAGGCGCCCAAGCACCTGAATATCGGCGGGCAGTTACGCATTGTCGCTAACGCTTTCCTGCCTTATCCGGCCTTGCTGGATGCCACATTTGGCAACCATGAAGTGCTGGCGCAAACCGGGCGCTTCAAGGTGTATCAGGCCACATTAACGCGCGCCAGCAAGCATGCCAAACCGGCTGCGCGCTAACTGTGTGCGGGCCTCGGTGATACACCGAGGCCCGCCATCTTGCTCTTCGTGTTTAGTGTAACTTGCTGTTAGCGTAGGTTATTAATGGTGGCCATGCTCTCCGTGCCATAGCGATCGCCCGCTGCTGCGGCGAAGGGGAAGATGGCTTCAATGGCTGCCAGCTCTTCCGGTGTTAGCAGAACATCCAGTGCGGCGATATTCTCTTCCAGATAGCGACGGCGTTTGGTGCCCGGAATCGGCACGATATCATCACCCTGCGCCAGTACCCATGCCAGCGCCAACTGCGAAGGGGTGACGCCTTTTGCTCGCGCCAGTTTTTCTACTTGCTCAACCAGCGCCAGGTTTTTGGCAAAATTCTCCCCCATAAAGCGCGGATTGGTGCGGCGGAAATCATCCGGTGCCAAATCTTCCGGGCTGCGTAACGTACCGCTCAAAAAGCCACGCCCGAGCGGGCTATAGGGGACAAAACCAATGCCTAACCGGCGGCACGCCGGGAGGATCTCCGCTTCCACATCACGCGTCCAGAGAGAATACTCCGTTTGCAGCGCGGTAATCGGGTGTTCGCGGTGCGCGCGCTCCAGCAGTGACACTGGCGCTTCACTTAATCCGATATAGCGGATCTTGCCGGCGGTCACCAAATCACTCAATGCGCCGACGGTTTCTTCAATTGGTACGCTCGGATCGACGCGGTGCTGATAGTAAAGATCAATCTCATCGACACCGAGACGCTTCAGGCTGCCTTCGACTGCCTGGCGCACGTAATCCGGACGACCACAGACACCGCGTGCATGCGGGTTGCTTGGATCGCGCATGATCCCGAACTTGGTGGCAAGCACCACCTGCTGGCGTTTGCCTTTGATAGCACGCCCGACTAACGCTTCGTTGGTGTGTGGGCCGTACATATCGGCGGTGTCCAGTAGCGTGACGCCCAGTTCCAGTGCGCGGTGCAGCGTGGCGATGGCCTCTTTTTCATCCTGCGCGGTCGAGTAAAAATCGCTCATTCCCATGCAGCCAAGCCCGATGCTGGAAACCAGCGGCCCCGTTTTGCCAAGTTGACGTTGTTGCATCGTGTGTTCTCCCTCGCTCGTAAGATGGAAGCAGTGTGATTGTTCATGGAATAAAGATAAATGGCGGATAATGTGCAACACTGTTCAAAAATCACCAACAATTGGAGGGCTGATGGACCATATTCAGGCAATGCGCACCTTTGTGCGGATTATCGAACTGGGCAATTTCAGTCGGGCAGCCGAAAAGCTGAATTTACCGCGCGCCACCGTCAGCCATACGATTAAACGGCTCGAGGCACGCCTTGGTGTGCGACTGTTACTGCGCACCACGCGTCAGGTACAGGTGACGGCGGAAGGTGAGATTTATTATCAGCGCTGCCTGCGGTTGCTGGCAGAAATAGACGAAACGGATACGCTGTTCTCACGCCAGAAATTGCGTCCTTCCGGGCGCATTCGCGTCGATATGCCACACTCGCTGGCGCGTGAGATTGTGATTCCCGCGCTGCCGCAGTTTTATCAACGCTACCCGGAGATTACGCTGTGCCTGAGCGCCAATGATGCAGCGATCGATGTGCTGCGTGAGGGGGTAGACTGCGTGCTACGTGCCTGGCAGGTGGAAGATGAATCGTTAATTGCGCGCCATCTGCCTGCATTGGAGCAGGTAACCTGCGCGTCGGCAGCCTACATTGAGCGCTATGGTATGCCGCAAACACTGGATGATTTAGCCACACATCAGGCGGTGGGGTATTTCTCTCAGCGCACGACTCGCCACTACCCGCTGGATTTTATGTCGCAGGGGGTGTGCGAGCAGCGTACCCTACACAGTCAGATTGATGTCAGCGGGGCGGATGTCTACGTGGCGGCGTGTCGCGCCGGGTTGGGGCTGATCCAGTCTCCACGCTATGGTGTGCGGCACTGGCTGGAAAGCGGTGAACTGGTGGAGATTCTGCCTGAGATGCCGCCACCGGATATGCCGTTATATATCATGTACCCTGCCGGGCACTTCCTGGCGCCGCGCGTCAGCGTGTTTATCGATTGGCTGCGGGAGTGCTTCGCGCGTCCCTTATAAGGTCAATATGACGATTTTTGCAGCAAACCCAGCGCCAGAGCGGAAATAATCATTGACGTTGTTGAGAAAATCTCTAGAATTCGCCCCCGTGGTGACACGATGCAGATCGTGTAACGGCGTTGCGAAGGTGGCGGAATTGGTAGACGCGCTAGCTTCAGGTGTTAGTGTCCTTCGGACGTGAGGGTTCAAGTCCCTCT